>NZ_JBKVCH010000017.1:0-69251 GCF_046966505.1 Zhenhengia sp. | reverse complement strand
GAATAGCAGATAGAATATATATATAATAAAAAATTGTTGCAAAAAATAAAATTATGAATAATAGAGAGGGATTGGTAAAATACTCGTTTATTAATTTCATATTATAGAAAAGATATTATACGAAAGGAAGATGTTATGGAATATAGAAAGATGATGTTAAGTTTTTTGAAATTATTAGTGGAAAAGAGAGGGATAGAGGTAGAACCAACAGGTATAATACGGGTAAAAGGTAGGGAATTGAAAATAGTTGAGTTAGATATAAAAGTAAATGAACTATTTGACAAAGAATATTTCTTGAATCACATGATGGAAAATGGGATAGGATTTGATGTATTAGACTTTTATATAGAAGAAGCATTTGAATTCATGTATATTGCAAGAACAATTTTTACAGTTAGTGCAATCAAAAAGTTGACACTAGCTATTAACTGATTCTTTAAGAAACTCTTTAGATTCTTGTAGTCTGTAACTCATTCCACTCATGTTAATTACATAGGATTTATGGGTTATACGGTCTACAATTGCAGCCGTAATGACAGAGTCATGAAAGATTTCATTCCATCTATCAAAAGGCAAATTTGTAGTGAAGATGGTGGAGGCTTGTTCACACCTATCTGAGATGAAGTTAAATAGAAGCTCAGCACCTTCTTTATCAAAAGAGATATAACCTAATTCATCTAAAATAATAAGATCATACTTTCTAAACTTGCTCTTTAATCTCTGTAAAATACGCTCACTTTTAGCTTCCTTGAGCTCAATAATGAGGTTTGGAACATGGGCAAAATACACATGATATCCTTCCTGGCAGGCCTTGATTCCAAGACCTATACTAAGATGAGTTTTTCCTGTACCAGGGTTACCAGCTAAAATAATGTTTTGTTTTCTACCTATAAATTCTAGACTACTAAGTATCTGAAATTTATCTTGTGCTTGAGTAGGTAAGGCGTCAAGATGTAGTTCTTCTAAATATTTCTGATAGGGAAACTTAGCAGTTCTAATTCTAGTCATAATGCCGTTTTGAGCACGCATTTCACCTTCATATCTAAGTAAGTTTAATAAAAACTCTTCATAGGATGGGTTTTCTATCCTAGCCTGTTGTAAATGATGTTCTATATTTTGATAAGTATAGGGTAAACGTAGTTGCTTAGCATACCCTCTTATGAGTTCTTCCATAAACAACCTCCTTGATTATACAATGTACTAATCTCGCTTAATTGGTCCTGACAAGCTGCTTGAATAGCCTCTTGTGAAGGAAAAGAAATGACTTTTGTAGATACCGTTCTGGCCTGAATAATCTCGTTTTTGATATGTGATGCTGTAACGGGTAACTGATTATGTATGAGATATTCAGTAGCAAATTTAACTTTATTCAAGGAGTAATCTTGGATTAATTCCAAGAAATAGATGAAATCTTTTGGATTTGTGGTATAATGTTGGTGGAATATTTGTTGAAGCCAGGGAGTAACTTGTTTGAGAGCCAAGCTATGTGCAATTGCCCCAGGCTTCTTTTTCATTGTCCCCAGATAATGTTGAATATCTATTTTGTATTGATTACGACCTAGAATCCGCTGAGTTTGGAATAGAAATTTTTGATTATAAAAAATTTTGATGGTGCTTACACCTTTATGTACTTTAACCTCTTTTTGTACAAGATAATCAGGTACCGAATAGAAGTTACAATCAACGTAGATTAAGCTATACTTATCAACTTTACAGCACGTTACTTGTGTTACATCAAGTGGAATCCGTGCAGGGTTTAAATAAGCTTTTTCTTCTGCAAATGCAGTTTCTGCACTTTTTTGACTACGTTGCTTAAGTTTTGTATTTTCTCTTTCTACGGCTTGTAAAAGTGCATCTACAGCATCAGCAATTGTTTGAAAATGATGTTGCTTACTATACGCTTTTCGTCTAATAACTTCTACCGATCTTTCAACATGCCCTTTTTCATTTCCTCTATAGTAATTGGTGTATCTCGGATTAAAGCCGTAATAATTGGATAGCCTCATAACAGCTTCAGTCGGTTTCTTTTCTCTACCAGCAAGTCGTTGAACCTGAACTAAAGCATTATCATAGACAATTTCTTCAGGAACACCTTGAATATGTTCTATAAACTTTGTGTGAATGTCTAAAAATGATTCTGTATTTTCATTGGTATAAAGGTATGCAAAACGATAATCACTCTATTTCAAAGTGAATACGCCAATTTTGAATCGTCTTTCACAGCCTAGTTCATCAATGTAAAGGGTTACATCTCCCCAGTCAAACTCAGCAGCTTTAGCCATAGGGTATTCTTGCCTAATGTAAGCTTCTTTTTGTTTTTGATTTCGTTCTGCAACAAAATGGCATACTGTACGATAACTTATATCAAACTTTTTTGAAATCAGTAGCTCATGAATGTCTTTATTTTTCATCACAAGTTTTCGCATCCCACGTTCACGTTTAATCTCATTTTCCTCTAAACATACTTCAATAATCTGCTCAACTTCTGGCGTTAGTTTAATCTTCTTTCTATTAACAGCATGATATTTAGGTGGGCTTGAAGATTTGATAACAATAGCTTCTTTTTCTTCCATAGTAGTAGCTTTTTCTAAATCTACAAGTTCTTGATTATATTGCTTTACATACTTGATAACAGTAGGTCTTGATATACTCATTTGATGAGCAATCTCTTGATTGGAGTAACCTTTCAGATGAAGCTTAATAAGTAAATCTTTATCAAACAACTTTAACACTTCCTTCACTCTCCATACCTATAGGATATGGATTATTTTATTGCACTCGTGTAAAGTTTTCAACTGCACTGACTGTCAACTATTACGTTACCATATACAATTCATGGAAGAAATAAAAAAGAAGATAAATCAACATATAATGATAATGCTAAAAATAGAAGAGTGTATTATTCAAGATAAGTATTTTATGAGTTGGATAGAATATATTAAAGAAATTTGTAGTGATTTTAAGATAAATCCAGCAGATATTATTGTAGAAGTAAAGAGTAGCAGGGAAGAACAAAGTGAGATCAATATTTATAGGGAAATGAAAGGGATAGAAAAAATAAGAGAATATGGATTTAAGGTAGCTTTATCAAGTATAAATAGGGTGATAGAGAGGTTAGAGGAGAAGTATATAGAGATAATAGATACAAAGCAAGTGGACATAAATATATACAAAAATAGACAAAAAGTTAGTAAGAGTAGAGAAGTAATTATTAGGGGAAAGGCGGACATAGGAAATCTAGAAGAGATAGAATATGATTATATTCAAATAGAAGAGAAATTGTGAGATATAGGATAATATAAAAATAGACAAAGAGTTAGCGAAGTTGAGTAGGGGGACAGTTCTGAAGGGTAGGTGAGTAATGATAAATTGTAAAGGATTAAAAGATCCGTGATAGTAGAAGGGGGAACCGTATCACAAGTAAGGGAGTGCGTTTAAAAAATGTTAGATGTAAATACAATAATTTTTTATTGAAGTGTAAAATAGATACGTAAAAAATAATTTATTATAAGGAAAAAAGGACTATTATTACAAATTTATAGTCCTTTTTTGATATTTACCTACACTTTAATTTACTATATATATTTTGAGCGGCAGTCATACCAGAAGATATGCTGCCCTCATAGCCTCCTCCAGGATTAACCCACGCTCCAACTAAAAATAGATTATTTACAGGTGTATTAGAAGTTAATCTGTGTCTACCAGCTTGATTTACAGTTTGAGAATAACCATAAACAGCACCATTTGGGTTGCTTGTATATCTTTCCATAGTTCTTGGGGTTCCAAGCTCAGTCACACTTATATGATTTTTTATGCCTGGAAACTTTTCTTCTAACCTATTAATAAGGATATTTTTAAGGTTTTCTTTTTGTGCAGTATACTCAGATTTTTCATTAGACCAAGTATTATAATTGTCTATAATAGTAACTGTTATAACGCCTTTATCATGTTCATTTAATGACTCGTCCATACTGCTATAATTTGTAACTAACATCCCGCACTTTTCATAATTCGAATTTATAGATAGTTTATAATTTTCTTCAGGAGTTCCTATATCAAAATAGAAAACTTCCTCAACTGGAATATTTAATTCTTTTGGATTACAATCTAAACCTATATATAATTGGCTCAAACTACATCCAATAGTAGGTGTAGTTATTTTTTTCATATATTTTTTAGAAACTACATAGTTTTTAGCCATATTAAATGTATGTATTGGGTTTATATTAGAAACTATATATTTTGCTGTAAAAGTTTCACCGTTTTTTAAAGTTATACTTTTAGCTTCATTATCTTCGAAGTTTATAGATGTAACTTCAGATCTTAAATTTACAGAACCTCCATTTTCTGTTATTACTTCTACAAAAGAATCGGATAGTTTCTGAGCTCCACCTTGTATATAGTATTTTCCATAAATATGATAAGATATCCATGGTATAAAGTGATATAGAGCAGATAGTTGCTTTGGAGGTAGTCCATAATATGGCCATAGAGCGGTAAATATATATATAAAATCATCATTATTAACATAACTTCTAACTACCTCATCTGTAGTTTTTTCACTCCATTTAACAAACATTAAGCAGTCTGTATTTAATTTTTTTAATATAGAAGAATTTTTATCTAAAATAAGTTTTTCAAAACCAGATTTAAACTTATGTATATCTTTAAATAATCTATCTATATTTTTAACTTCATTTGGGAAAAGGTCAAATAGTAAGTTTTTGTATAAGTGTAAATCATTAGGAATATCAACTAATTTACCTTTATATGAAATGCTGTAGGCAATATCATTTTTTATTGGAGTTATTTTATTTAGGACTCCACAGTGATTTAGGATATTATGTATATTTCCACCTTCATCTAAAGCACCTATTCCATGTAAAGAAACATCGAAATTATATCCACGTCTTTTGAAATTTGTAGCGTAGCCTCCTGGAATATGATGTTTTTCAAATACACCAACCTTAAAGCCTAACTTGGATAATCTACTAGCACAAGTCAGTCCAGCTACCCCTGAACCTAAAACTATTACATCAAAATCCATTATTTTAGAATCTCCTTTCAAAGTATGTTACACTATGTTTACACCGTAAACATAGTGTAACATAAAAAAATATAAAAAGCTATAATAAAACAATTTTGACATAATAATGCTATATAATTATATAGTATTATTATGTCAAAATAGAAAAGAGGATAAAAATGGATGTAAAAAACTATCATCATGGTGATTTGAAAAAACAAATGATTCTAAAAGGCTTAGAACTTTTAAATGAAAAAGGTATTGATGGTTTTTCTCTAAGGAAAATAGCATCTATGTGTAATGTATCTCATACAGCACCTTATAAACATTTTAAAGATAAAGAACATCTAATTAAGGAAATATATAATTATGTAATAAATGAATTTGATAACAGTATTATAAATTCTTTAGATAATACACTAAATCCAGAAGATTTAATGGTAGAAATAGGAAAAGGATATGTTAGATTTATGGTAGATAACCCAAATTATCTTAAGTTTTTAATGATAAATAATCATTTATTTTCAGCTAAATTAGAAAATGGAGATATAGTTAATAGTAAAAGTAATTCATTTAATATATTTAAAGATAATGCAATTAGAATGTTTGAATATCTTGGAATATCAAGAGAAGAATATACTATAAATATAATAACAATGTGGAGTATAGTTCAGGGAATATCATCTCTTATTACTAATAAAAACATAGTAATTGACTGTGACTATGAGAGTCTATTAGAGAATATACTTAAAAATAAATTAAAGCTAGATTAGTTATTAATACAATTATATATTTATAATATAAATATGTAATTACTGTAAGGTGATTATATTATACAGAAGTAAAAAGAGTAATAAGATAAGTCTTTCGCTAAAGATTTAAAGCCTATTACTCTTTTTGTGTTTACAGAAATGAGTGATAAATGTTTTGAAAAGAAAATCAGAAGTACTACTTGATAAAAGGCTAGAACAAATCCTAACAGAAATGGAGATGAATAATAGACAGGTAAAAAGACTAAGAAAAGCAAAGAAGAAACTTTTTTCAAGAGCAAATCTACATACAAAGGAAATATTATTGAAGTATGAGAAACTAGAAAGTATCGAAAGGACAATTACAGTAAGAATAGTGTATAGATAAGAAATTAATGATATATTAGACAAAGTCAAATAGCTACTTATTAAAAGAGAGAAATAAGGATTATTTTCCAGTATGTAGCTCTATTTTATTGAAAAAATGTAGCATACTGTAAAAAATAAATAAATCCGTGCGAATAAGATGGAATTATATGTTACCTTCTTAGAGGGGTTATGAAGTATTGAGTAAATTATATGATGTTGGAAAGGGGCAACGCAAGAGGCAACAAAGATGGCAAATGGCAACACAAAACAAGTTAAATAAAAAAGTGAGTACTTTCAAAAAACTTTGAAGTTACTCACTTTTTTATACAGCTGCTAGCGGGAATCGAACCCGCGACCTCTACACTACCAATGTAGTGCACTACCGACTGTGCTATAGCAGCAAGGCATATTTAATTCGTTTATAGAATAACATATTGGTGGACTCATGTCAATAAAGATTTACTTAGATTTTTAGTGAAGTAATTAAAGTGAAAAATTCTTAAATTTTGGTAAAAAAATTATATATATATAATAATTTAAATTGTTTATAATGTTTGTAAGGTAAGCTATGAATAAGTTAAAAGTCTAAGGATAACTTGAGGAGGGCAAAATGAAAGAAGTATATAACTATGGAAGAGTAACCATTCCAACAGATGTGGATGTTATACCACAAACAAAAGAAATGTTAGAAAAATGGGGAGCAGATGCCATTAGAGATTGTGATGGAACAGATTTTCCTCAGGAATTAAAAGATACAGGTGCTAAAATTTATTCTACATATTATACAACACGTAAAGATAATGAATGGGCCAAAGCAAATCCAGATGAAGTACAACAAATGTATTTAATGACACCTTTCTATACAGCAGAAGGCGCTCATATGGAGATTGAGCTTATGAAAGGGCTTTATCCTGATATGCTTAAACCAAATCCAAAAGATTGTAAACGTTGGTGGGAAGTTGTAGACCGAACAGAAGGTAGTGTACTTGACCCAACTGTATGGGAATTTGATGAAGCATCAGGCAAAGTTATTTTTGACTGTGCTAAGGCTTTTCATGAATATACTGTAAGCTTTTTAGCTTTTATTATATGGGACCCTGTACATATGTATAATGCAGTTGTGAATGACTGGAAAGATGTAGAGCATCAAATTACATTTGATGTAAGGCAACCTAAAACACGTGAATTTACTATGAAACGCCTTCGTAAATTTATTGAAGAGCATCCATATGTAAATGTTATCCGTTATACAACTTTCTTCCATCAATTTACACTTGTATTTGATGAGTTAGCAAGAGAACGCTATGTAGATTGGTATGGCTACTCTGCTTCAGTAAGCCCATATATCTTAGAACAATTTGAACAAGAAGTAGGGTATAAATTCCGTCCAGAATATATCATTGACCAAGGTTATTACAATAACCAATATCGTGTGCCAACTAAAGAGTTCAAAGATTTCCAAGCATTCCAAAGAAGAGAAGTTGCTAAACTTGCAAAAGAGATGGTCGACATTACACATGAATGTGGCAAAGAAGCCATGATGTTCCTTGGAGACCACTGGATTGGAACAGAGCCTTTTATGGATGAGTTTAAAACGATTGGACTTGATGCCGTAGTAGGAAGTGTTGGAAACGGGTCTACTTTACGTCTTATTAGTGATATAGAAGGTGTATCTTATACAGAAGGTCGTTTTTTACCTTATTTCTTCCCAGATACTTTCCATGAAGGTGGAGATCCAGTAAAAGAAGCAAAAGTAAACTGGGTAACTGCAAGACGTGCTATTTTACGTAAGCCTATTGATCGTATTGGCTACGGTGGTTACTTAAAACTTGCTTGCCAATTCCCAGATTTTATCGAATATGTAGAAAGTGTATGTAATGAATTTAGACTTCTATATGAAAATATTAAAGGGACTACACCTTACTGCATTAAAAAAGTTGCTGTTTTAAATAGTTGGGGTAAAATGCGTGCATGGGGATGTCATATGGTACATCATGCCCTTTATCAAAAACAAAACTATAGCTATGCAGGGATTATAGAAGCTTTATCAGGTGCACCTTTTGATGTAAAATTCATTAGCTTCGACGATATTAAAGAAAATCCAGATTGCTTAAAAGATATAGATGTCATTATTACAGTTGGAGATGCAGATACAGCACATACTGGCGGAGAGGTTTGGGAAGACCCAGCTATTGTAACGACTATTCGCGAATTTGTTCATAATGGTCATGGTATTATTGGTATAGGAGAGCCTTCAGGGCATCAATACCAAGGACGATTCTTCCAACTTGCAAATGTATTCGGGGTAGAAGAAGAAAGAGGCTTTACACTTGGATATGATAAATATAATTGGGAAGAGCATCCAAATCACTTTATTTTAGAAGATTGTACGAAGCCAGTAGACTTTGGTGAAGGTAAGAAAAATATTTTTGCCCTTGAAGGGACAACGATTTTAAATCATAAAGAAAAAGAAGTACAAATGGCTGTTAACGAATATGGAAAAGGTCGTGCAGTTTATATTTCAGGCTTACCATATAGCTTTGAAAATAGCCGTATTTTATATCGCAGTATTTTATGGAGTGTACATGATGAAGAAAATCTTCATAAGTGGTATAGCACGAACTTTAATGTAGAAGTACATGCTTACGTTAAAAATGGTAAATACTGCGTAGTTAATAATACTTATGAACCACAAACAACGACAGTATACCGTGGAGATGGCACTTCATTTGAATTAAGCATGGATGCTAATGAAATTAAATGGTATGAAATCTAGAAGGAATTAAATTTAGAGCCAAGTAATGAGATTAAGGTATAAGACTATTAGACAAGTAAGTCTAAGTGAATGAATAGATTAAAGAATAGAAAAAGCGTACTGCAAAAATGCAGTACGCTTTTTCTTAGGTTTATTTTAGATGATTTAAGAAGCCTAGCAACATATGTAAGAGCTAAGTTTTTAATAACCTAAGCTTTCCCCTACTAAAATAATTTTAATACGTCCATCCACGCGGCTGTTACGTGTAATCACTGTATGCATGCACATGCAGTCAGGGCTTAAACAGTTACCACATACACCTGTAACACCACAAGGTGTTTTACGGTTAAGACGAATAGCATTTTGAGGAGAGGCAACATTCTTGATGCGGTCAATGCCAGCTTCTACAGTTTTAGTGACTTTGTTCATCCCTACAATCATAATGACTTCTTTTGGACCAAAAGTAAGAGCAGAGATGCGATTACCTGTTCCATCTATGTTGATTAGCTGTCCATCTAAAGTAATAGCATTACTGCTCATAAGGAAGAAGTCTGCAAAGAAGGCCTTACGGAGAGTCTCATCAATTTGTTCAGGTGCTACTTTGGCACGGTCATACAGGGTATAGGCATTAGAGGCATAAAGTGCATCGATAAGGCCTATTTCCTTAATACTTTCAGAACCGCCCCAAGCAATGCTAGAATTTTCAGGCATGAGAGAAAGTGCAAGGTCTAAAGCTTCTGCTTTGGTATTGCAGTAATAGCCTTTCATATGACGTTTTTCTAAATTTTTGATTAAGGTTGATGCTTGTAGTTTGTAAAAATCATTTTGAATACTCATTTTAATCCCTCCACTTAAGTATTTTTTTATTATACCATATTTATATATTAATGATAAATTGTAAACAGAATGTAATTTATTAAATATTGGAAAAAAGTAGAGAAAAGAGTATAATAAAAAAGTAAAAAAAATTAAAGGGGGATATTATGAAAAAAAGAGTATTACCTATTTTATTATTAGTACTTGCCATGGTCTTTACAGGATGTACAAGCACTCAACTTGAGTTTTGGAACAAAATGCAGGAAGTTCAGCAATGGGAAGCAGCAGAAGTGAAAGGTACTGTTAACATGACAATGAGCATCCAAGGTGAAACCGTTAATGTAGCTATGGACTTAGATGGTATGAGTAATACAAAAGATATGAGTAGCTCTATCAATATGTCTATGAAAATGGACATGCCATCTGACCCTACACAAAGCATTGAAATGAAAGATATTAAGATGTATATGGTAGATGGGCAAATGGCAATAAGCAAAAACTACATTACAGACATGCTTAAAGTAAGTGGTAAGGAAGTACCTGAAGAGCTTGCTCGTGAAGATGTAGAATATATTTTATTAGAAGTTAACCCACTTCAACAAGAATTACTTGCAGCACTTACACAGGATCCAGCAGCAATCAAAGAGTTTTACAAAACTTTTGCAGCTGTTGCAGAGGATATGGGTATTAATGTAGAGCTTACTAAAAAAGGCAATACTTACAGTGTAGATTTAGATCAAACAGAAATTTGTAATCTTGTTAAAAATATTATTGTAACAGGAACAAATAATCTAGAAAGCTTAAATAAAACTTTCAAACTTGGTTTAACAGCAGAAGAGATTAAACAAGCTCAAGCTGAAATGAATAGTGTCCAAGCTGAGATGGATCAAATTGTTCAAATGATTAGTACTATGCTTACAGGTTCATTTAAAATGGATTATACGATTGAAGAGAATGTAGTAACTGAAAAAGTAACTTTAGTAGTAGACGAACCTACATTCACAGGCTTAAAGATGAATATGGATGTAGCAATGACTTCTAAAAAAGTAGCACCTACTACGATTACAATGCCAGAAAAAGTACTTCAATTAACAGATGCTGAATTAGCAGAATTAATTGCAGGAAAGGTCGTTATGATTGACCGTACAAGCAATATGATGACAACTGCTACAGGTGAGTTTACTCCTTGTAAAGTAGTTGTAGAGAATGGTAAAACTTTTGTACCTGCAAAAGCAGTATTAGGTGCACTTGGTCAAGAAGTTGTATATGATGCACAAACTAAAAAAGTAGGCATCAAAGCAAATGATACATTTAAAGCATTAAATGTTATCACAAAAGAGGGTACATCTTATATGAGCTTAGAAGAGTTACAAACACTTGGTTATACAGTAGTGCCACAAGGTAATTACATTACAATCCAATAAAAAACAAAAGAAGGAGCTGCTATAAGTCAGCTCCTTCTTTTGTATAAATTTTTTTTTGAATTAAACTACCTTCCCTTTATGCTTCGTTCAACATTAAGGAAAATTGGGCCCCTTATGGTGCAATGGCACATATTAAAGTAGCTATTGTCAATGAAGATGGAGGGACTACTTTGCTTGGCGAGGAGCTTAATAGAGGGAATGAAGTGGTGGAAGCGCTTAGGCATATTAATAAATTAAGTTTGTTCTTTAAAGAACCACTAGAAGGACTTAATCATAGGTGAAAATTTTTGAAAATAGGTTTGGCTTAAAAAGTGTATATTATGTATAATAGAATATGAAAATGTCAAAATGAGACGAGGTAAACAAAAATGAAAGAGATTAGTATTTTTGACGTAATCGGGCCGAATATGATTGGGCCTTCAAGTTCTCATACAGCAGGTGCTGTACGTATTGCTTTACTTGTACGTAAGCTTATTCAAGGTGAGATTCGTGAGGTAAAGTTTATTTTATATGGTTCTTTCGCCCAAACTTACAAGGGGCATGGTACAGATAAAGCTTTAGTTGCAGGCATTCTAGGAATGGATACAGAAGACGAGCGCATTAAAGATGCGTTTACTTATGCCAAAGAGGCAGGTCTTTGTTATACTTTTGAGCCTAATACGATAAAGCATACAGATCATCCTAATACAGTTGAAGTTATTGTAGTAGATGATAAAGGTGAAACAACAAGTGTTGTAGGTGCTTCTATTGGTGGGGGTAATGTGCGTATTGATCAGATTAATGGTGTAGATGTAGAGTTTACAGGTGAGTACTGTACGATGATTATTAAACAACAGGATACACCTGGTGTTGTAGCTTATATTACAAGTTCTTTAAGTGAGTACAATATTAATATTGCTTTTATGCGTCTTTATAGAGAAGACAAAGGAGCATTTGCTTTTACTATTATTGAAACAGATGAGCATATTGATGAACGTGTTCAAGATAAAATTCGTGAACATGCATCCATCTTAAGTGTAAGAATTATCTAAGCCTAGATTAAAGGAGACGAAACATGAACTTTCAAACTGCAGAAGAATTACTCAGTCTTTGTGAAGCGCAGCACATACCTATTTCAAAGGCAATGCTTGAACGTGAGAAGACTATTTCACATATGAATGAAGAAGAAATTTTAAAGGCTATGCATCATGCCTATGATATTATGAAAAATGCTGTAAGTCGTGCACTTAATGAAGATCTTGTATCTATGGGAGGACTTATTGGTGGAGAAGCTAAAAAAGTTTATGCAAGAAAAGATAAGTCTGCATGTGGCCCTTTAGTATCCAAAGCCATAAGCTATGCTATGGGGGTACTTGAAGTAAATACTTCCATGGGGCTTATTGTGGCAGCTCCAACAGCAGGTTCATCAGGTGTTATTCCAGGCGTATTTAGAGCTATTCAAGAAGAAAATGATTTTAGTGATGAACAAATGATAGAGGCACTTTTAAATGCCGGGGCAATAGGCTACATTATTACACGTAATGCCACGGTATCAGGAGCAGAAGGGGGTTGCCAGGCTGAGGTAGGCGCGGCATCTGCAATGGCAGCATCAGCTGTATGTGAACTACTTGGTGGTACTCCAAGACAGTGCCTAGACGCTGCTTCTACAGCACTTGCTAATATCTTAGGATTAGTGTGTGACCCAGTAGGAGGGCTTGTAGAAGCACCATGTCAAAATAGAAATGCTATGGGAGCTTCTAATGCGCTTATTAGTGCAGAAATTACTTTAGCAGGCATTAAGCATCTTGTACCATTTGATGAAACGGTAGAGGCCATGTATAAAGTAGGGCGCAGTATGCCATTTGAACTTAGAGAGACAGCACTTGGAGGCTTGGCTGCAACAAAGTCAGCTTGTCAAAGATGTCAAGGAATTTTTTAACAATAAATTTTAAAAATTGCAATCAATATATTTGAATAATTGAATATACTATAGTATAGTGTAGATATAAGACAGAGAAGAAAGCGAGGACGACAACATGTTAGATATTGCTATTATTGGAAGTGGCCCAGCCGGTCTTTCAGCAGCTATCAATGGGGTAATCCGTAATAAAAAGGTTAAAATTTTTGGAAATGATATTTCAACAAGTTATTTATATAAAGCTGAGAGAGTCGATAACTATCTTGGTATGTTTGGCGCAACAGGAAGAGAGATGATGGAAAGTTTCTACAGCCATGCCAAAGAGATGAACGTAGAAATTGAAAACAAAAAAGTATTAGAGATCTTCCCGATGGGAGATTTTTACATGCTTAATGTAGAAAATGAATTTATTGAAGCTAAGACTGTAATTCTTGCAAATGGTATTACAAAAGCGAATACACTTCCAGGAGAAGAAGTATTGCTAGGTAGAGGTGTAAGCTATTGTGCAACTTGTGATGGACCTCTTTACAGAGAAAAAACAGTAGCACTTATTGGAGATAGTAAACACGCAGAAGAAGATGTAAATTATTTAAGTGAAATCTGTGAGAAAGTATACTACATTCCACTTTATAAAGACTTTGGTACTTTTGGAGAAAATGTAGCCATTCTTGCAGATAGACCAAAATCTATTGCTGGTGAGAACTTCGTAGAGAAGCTTGTTTTAAAAGACAGTGAGCTTGAAGTAAGTGGTGTATTCATTATTAAAGAGAGTATTCCAACAACGCAGCTTCTTAAGGGATTAGAGTTTGAAGATAAAGCCATTAAAGTTAATAATTTTATGGAAACAAATATGCCAGGTGTTTATGCAGCAGGGGACTGTACAGGTAGACCTTATCAAGCAGCTAAGGCAGTAGGCCAAGGGACAACAGCAGCACTTCAAGCGGTAAGTTACCTTCATGCAAAAGAAAAAGAAGCCTAATAGAGGATTTTAAAGCACAAGAGAGATCTTGTGCTTTTTTGATGAAAAAATAATGCCTTATAAAGTTCTAAACGTACACCTTTGTCCATAAAAATAAATTATGAGGAGGAGGGCGCGTTCATGTATTTATTTTTGATTGCATTATGTATCATGGCTATTATTGTACTAATGATCAATATAGGGGTTGTGAGTAAAAAGGATGTTCCTTTAATGAAATGGGTTTGTATAATACTTTTTGCTTTTTCAATACTTAGATATTTAACGCTTATTGTTTATGGCAATCATCCTACCCTTAGCCAGCTAGAAGTACTGAAACCTTTTTATTTTGCAACAAGTATAGGCCTTACTATTCCTATGGCATCTTCTGTATGGTTTATTAGCCCCTATTTAAGAGAAAAATTGACTTATCTTAAATACCTGCTGTGTTTTATACCTTGGATCATATTTTATTTAGTTTTAATTATAACCGTGCCAGCTCAGATTCAGCCGGGACAGAATATGGGATATACGTTAGAATTAACAGGCCAATTCCTAATGTATTTGAGTATTGCACAAGGGAGCTTTGTTGCTATTATGATCATTCTTTGTGCTATTGGTTTCTTTAAATATAAGAATGAGTATTTAAGAAGTGCTTATATGCTTATTATTGGAGCTTGCATTTTGCTTACCATAGATGGATTAGGGTATTTCATTTCTCTACTTAATTTGATTCCACCTTTTACAGTAACGGAAATCTGTGGCTTTTTTAGTATTTTGTATGCATTCTCACTTAAGCCAATTAAGGCTATGAAGTATAAATAAATTGTACATACAAAAAGAGGCTACCTAGGTAGCCTCTTTCTTACATTAAAGTTTCGTATTTTGGAATGACGCAGATACCACAAGCATCTGGACCAGTATTAACACCGATTGTTACACCGATAAAGAAGTATTCATCTGGAATATAAGCAGGAATAGCATCTTTAGCAGCTTGAAGAATGTTGCTAGCATCTTCTATATTATCAGCATGTCCTACAATATAATTATAGTTTTCAGGAGATGCCCCGACGTACTCGCGTGCTGCGTCAATAATCTTAGCAATAGCTTTTTTCTTGCCACGTACTTTAGCAAGAGGGAAAAGTTGACCTTTTTCAAGATAAAGGATTGGCTTTACATTAAGCATTGTACCAAGAAGTGCAGAAGCTTTACCGATACGTCCACCATGTTCTAAGTAATCTAATGTATCTACAAAGAAAAAGATTCTTGCTTTTTCAATGAGTTTATCTGTAAGAGATAGAATTTGATCAAATTCTAGACCGTCTGCAATCATGCGTCCGATTTCTGTTACGAGAAGACCTTGTCCACCTGTGGCATTTAATGAATTAATAATAGCAATTTGAGCATTAGGATAATTTTCTAAAATAAGTTCTTTGGCATTAACAGCTGAGCTATAAGAACCGCTGAAGTGCCCGGATAAACAAACACAAATAATGGATTTTCCTGCCTCAATAAGTGGTGTGAAAACTTCAAGGTAATCATTAATGGATGGAAGAGAAGTCTTTGGGAAAACTTTATCTTCACGCATTTTCTTGTAGAAGTCTTGAATAGATATTTCAGTAATTTCTTTAAAGTAATCGACCTGATTAAAAGATACATAAAAAGGAATACGTGTGATATTAAATTCCTTAATAACGGATTCATTTAGATCGCTTGCTGTATCTGTCAGTAACATAATTTCGTTCACTTTAGTTCACCTCCTCATAAATAGTCTTAGCTTACATTATAGAAGAAGAATAAAGACTTTGCAAGGTACTTTAATCATTAGGATAAGCAATACATGCATATATTAATTATAGTTACGTAGAAAAGGGGGAAAAGAGGTGTTATCTCCTAGTTTAGAACAGTATTTAATTCACATCTATGAACTAAGTGAGCAAAATATTGAGATTAAAAGTAGTGAATTAACCGTTGCTGTAAATATGCCATTGAAAAAAACAATTCAAGCACTTCAACGTATGCATTTTCAAAAATATATTGTTTATCTTGCTTACCAGCCTATTACTATAACAGACAAGGGTAAGGAAATGGCTAGATATTTATTATCTCGTAATGCACTTATTGAGGAATTTTTAGATATTCTTCAAATTACAGAGCATAGGGAAGAAGAAAAAGAGGCCATGAAGCAATACCTTTCTCAGGAGTCATTAGAGGCAATCGATCATTTTGTATGCTTTGTCAAGCAATATCCAGAAATTATAGCAAGATATAAAGTTTATAGCAAACGTAAGATGCGTACTAAAATTTTAGAGCCGTTATCAGAAGAAAAATAGATCCTAGTATGCACATAGAGCTGTGGTTTGTAAAGGACTGCAGCTCGCTGATAACATATTTCCTAAAAGTAAACAGATGTTTTCAAAATCTCTACATAATTAAAGGTTAAAATAGTGCACAGGCGTGCACTATTTTTTGATTAAATAATACCTTATATAAAAAAATATGCTATAATGTAACATCTAGGTAAGAGAATTTAAATTTTAAAATTTGGTAATAATTTATGTATTAAAGGTAAAAGGTAAACAAACATGGAACAGAACAAACATACGGGCACACATATTTTAAAGGGTGCCATGATTTTATCTATTGCAGTATTTATCAGTAAAATTATAGGGATTTTATACCGTATTCCTTTAACAGATGCAATCGGGGATGCTGGAAACGGTATTTTTGCACCTGCTTATCAGGTTTATATGGTTATGCTAACCTTGTCATCTGTTGCGTTACCTACGGCTATTTCAAAAATGGTATCGGAGCGTGTAGCTATAGGTGCTTATGAAGACGCACAGCGTGTTTATAAGATTGCTATGCGTTATTCGATTATTGTAGGGGCGATTTTATCTATTGTATTATGGGTAGGAGCAGATGTTATTGCAACTACTTTCTTTAATATGAAAGAAGCAGCTTGGCCAATGCGTGCCCTAGTACCAGCTATTTTTATCGTAGCTATTATGGCAGTTATGCGTGGTTACTTCCAAGGGATGAATTCTATGACACCCACGGCTATTTCACAGGTGGTGGAGCAATTTGTTCATGCTATAGTCAGCGTAGGTTTAGCCTATTTACTGATTAGCACAAGTCTTGAAGCAGCAGTTGTAGGGGCTTCCTTTGGTACATCAGTAGGTGCGCTATTTGCATTAGGTGTACTTGTATTGGTCTATTATATGATGAGGCCAAGTATTAAGAAGCGTTTACGTAAGAGTAAGACTACAACAGATGAGTCTAGCGGAGAAATCTTAAAGAAAATTCTTGTGATGAGTATTCCAATTATGATTAGCTCCTCTATTTTCTCTATCATGGGGATGATAGACTATACTATGATTTATCAAATTCTTCCTAACACCATAGAGAAGATTAGTCAGATGGGGCTGTTAGATACCTTACCTATATCAGATCCTAGTGTCTTATTAGACCAGGCTAGTATTGTAAATAGTTTAGGAGGGCAATTCTCAACAAAGTACACAAGTCTTTTAAATCTGCCAGTAAGTTTAATTCTTACATTAGGTATGGCTGTTATCCCAGCTATTTCAGCTTCTATGGCAAGGCAGGACTTTAAGGATGTAAGACGTAAGACGAAGATGGTCCTTAAAATCGGTATGCTGTTTGCTGCCCCAGCTACTATTGGGCTTATGATTTTTGGTAAACAAATTGTAGGGATGCTTTATGCTTCAGCGCCAGATGGAGGAGAGTTGCTTACTTATGGTGCAATCAGTGTTATCTTTATTACCATAGCACAGCTTACAACAGGGGTACTACAAGGTATGGGCAAACAAGCTGTACCTACTGCTCACGCCGCTGTTGCATGTGGTGTGAAAGTTATTTTTAATATTATCTTATTATCTATGCCAAGTATGCACATCTATGGTGTGGTGCATAGTACAACTATCTGCTATTTCATTTATGCGGCACTCAATGTGATTTATTTAATGCGTACCATGCATATACATTTAAATGTTAAACAAATTATTATTAAGCCTGTTTTGGTAGCAGGAGTAATGGGTGTTGTAAGTTATCTTCTTTATGCACTGCTTTATAAGTTCATTGGTCATGCAAGTGTATGTCTCCTTATTGTTATTCCAATTGCAGCAGGTGTATATGGGTTATTGGGACTTCTTACACATACAATTACAATCAAAGATTTAGAGCATATTCCAGGTGGACGTAAGATTATAGGGCTTTTATCAAGAGATTGATTTGTGAAAGTGTATAATAATTAAAAAAATGGAAATAATCTAGACAAATCCTATGAAAGTATTAAAGGAGGCGTCTAGGTGTTTACTAAAAAGCAATTTATAACGTTACTAGGTATAGCGGTTGTTATTTTTCTTATATTCTTCACAGCATTTTATACAGTATCTTATAGAAAAGGATTAGAAGAATCCATTGTTAATCCCAATGCACTCATTGAAACCTTTGAAGGGATATCCGATATAGATGAAGTATTAGGAGAAGTGGAAGAGGATAGTGTGATTACGCCAGATACGCGTATTACACTGAAAGTACTGGATCAAAATGACCTTATTGTAGAGCAACAGGAAATTAGTAGTATGAGCCTACTTGGCAAAAACTCAGAAGAGCTTTTAAATTTATTCAAAGGTTACGAGCTTGAGCACTTTACAGATAAGGAAGTTATTTTGACTAAGACCATGTATGTAGTCAGTGAAGCACCTTCGTATAAATTAGGTGTGGAAGGTGATGAAATTGGTATTGTAGTAGGTGGCAGTAACCCAGCTTTTATTTCCTTAAATCTATATACCAAGGATTTTAGTAGCCATACAGTAGAGATACTTAAAGAAAAAGCTATTAGCTTAACCATTGAGCAGAAGAATAGGCTAGAAAAAGATGCATATTATATAGAAGAAATTCTTCAAAATTATAATGAGTAAGGTCCCAAATTCAGTTTGGGACCTGTTTTTGTACTTGCCAATGAAAAGAATTCTTCATACAATAAAGTGAAAGAAAGGATGAAGTATATGAGGGATATAGCCATTATTGGTGGTGGAGCTTCTGGCCTTGTAGCTGCCATTACAGCTGCTAGATTAGGAAGCAATGTAACCATTTTTGAAAGACAAAACCGTATAGGAAAGAAAATCCTTGTAACAGGTAATGGACGTTGTAATATGACCAATTTAAATATAAAACCAGAGTATTTCCATACATCTAGTCAGAAAGGATGCTTTGCACCTCTAGCAAAGAAGGACGTGGAAACTGTATTAGCGTTCTTTAATGAACTAGGTATTGAAAGACTTGTAGAAAAAACAAAAGTTTACCCTGCTTCTGAGCAGGCAAGCAGTATATTAGATGTTATGCGTATGGAAATTGAACGACTAGGTATAACAGTAAAAGTAGATACTAAAGTTATAGGTCTTAAATACAAAGAGAACAAATGGCAAGTTGAAACGGAGACAGGGGAAACAGAAGTGTTTGACCGTGTTATTGTATCAACAGGTGGGATGGCAGCACCGGCTCTTGGTTGTGACCACAGTGGTTATAATTTATTAAAAAAACTAGGGCATAGTGAGATAGAGACTTTCCCAACTATTGTGCATATTGTATCACCTACTAAATACTGCAAGATGATGAAAGGGATGCGCTTTAAAGCAGAAGTGAGTATTTTTGTGGAAAATGAGTTAAAACGCATTGAAAGAGGCGAGGTTCTCTTTACAGAAGATGGCCTTTCAGGACCACCGATTTTCCTTCTGAGCCGAGTAGCAAGCGAGAGTTTCAAAGACCGTAAGGCATGCAAGATTCATTTTGACTTAATGCCAGATTGGACAAAAGAAGACTTAGTAGCTAAAATTTATGAGCGTCTTGCCAATGGTAGTAGTAAAAGTATAGAAGATCTTTTTGTAGGCTGGCTTAATAAACGTGCTATTATGGCGGTGATTAAGGAAGCTAATATTGGAAGTCCTGTAGCACCTTGTGAGAACTTAGAATATGAAATGATAGAAAGACTTGCTGAGTGTATGAAGTGTATTGTGTTTAAAGTTGAAGGTACAAGAGGCTTTAAGTTTGCACAGTCTACAGCAGGGGGTATTTGTATCGATGAAATAGACCTTGAGACAATGGCATCTAAAAAAGCACCAAACCTATATGTAACAGGAGAAGTTTTAGATGTAGATGGAGATTGTGGTGGCTATAACTTGCAGTGGGCCTGGTCAACAGGGCTTATTGCAGGCGAAGCAGCGGCGACAGTTTAAATACAACAAGTAAAGGAGAAACACCATGATTCGTGTTCAAGATATAGCACTTACCTTAGAAGAAGAGGAGAGTGCACTTCAAGGCAAGATTGCAAAGAAATTGCATATCCAGCCAAAAGATATTAAAAGTTATCGCATTTTTAAGAAAGCTATTGATGCCCGTAAGAAAAATGCTATTAAAATTGTTTATACAGTAGATATAGAAACAACAAAAGAGGCCCAGATTCTGCGTAAACATCCAGATTTTAAAACGCCAGATTTAACGTATTACTACCCTGAAATGGGTACAAAAGAGATGAAGCATCGCCCGGTTGTTGTAGGAAGTGGACCATGCGGTATGTTTGCAGCACTTATCTTAGCACAAATGGGTTATAAGCCAATTGTGTTAGAGCGCGGTAAAGATGTAGATGAGCGTGTTAAAGATATGGAAGCTTTCTGGAAGGATGGGGTGTTTAAGTCAGCTTCAAATGTACAGTTTGGTGAAGGGGGAGCAGGTACCTTCTCCGATGGAAAGCTAACGACACAGATTAAAAATGTACGTTGCCATAAAGTGCTTCAAGAATTTGCACGTTTTGGTGCACCAGAAGAAATCTGTTATAAAAATAAACCTCATATTGGAACAGATATTTTAAGAAGCGTAGTAAAAAATATTCGACATGAAATCGAGCGCTTAGGTGGTACTTATAGATTTGAAAGTCAACTTACAGGTTTTAAAGTAGAAGAGAATGAACTAAAGCAAATTGAAGTTAATCATGAGGAATGGATCGATGCAGATGTATGTATTCTAGCTTTGGGTCATAGTGCAAGAGATACGTTTAAACTTCTTCATGAGACTGGGCTTACTATGATTCAGAAGCCATTTGCTATGGGCATGCGTATAGAGCATCTACAAGAATGGATTAATGAATCTCAATATGGCGTGGCACATCATGATAAATTAGGTGCAGCAGAGTATAAGCTTGTTCACCATGCAAGTAATGGTCGTGCTGTTTATACATTCTGTATGTGCCCTGGAGGCTATGTTGTAGCTTCTGCTTCGGAAGATGGTGGGGTTGTAACAAATGGTATGAGTGAATATGCGCGTGATGCAGAAAATGCTAATAGTGCCCTTCTTGTGAATATTGGGCCAGCTGACTTTGGCAGTGATGACCCTCTTGCAGGTGTAGAGCTTCAAAGAAAACTTGAAAAGTTAGCTTATGAATTAGGAGGAAGGACTTATAAAGCACCGCTCCAGACAGTTGGTGATTTCTTAAGAGGAGAAACAACTACGAAGCTTGGCGCTGTTAAACCAACCTATGAACCAGGTGTAGTATTTAGCAATATGCGTAAGGAGCTTCCAAACTTTATGAGTGAAGCCATTGTAGAGGCATTAGGCATATTTGGTAAAAAGATTAAAAACTTTGACCATGAAGATGCTCTTCTTACAGGATTTGAAACAAGAAGTTCATCACCAGTTCGTATGCCTAGAAATGAAAATTATGAAGGAAGTATTAAAGGACTTTATCCAGCAGGAGAGGGTGCAGGTTATGCAGGGGGTATTACTTCAGCTGGTGTAGATGGTATTGAAGTAGCAGAAGCCATTATTAAAGTATATAAAAACTTTAACTAAGTACTAAAAGGGGGAGATTGACCATGTATAAAGCGGATTATCATATGCATACAGCTTTATCTATAGATTGTAACGCGAGTATAGAGAGTCAGATAGAGTCAGCTATTAAGAAAGGGTTTAGTGAGATTGCTATTACAGACCATTTTGAGTATGATTTTATACAGGATAAATGGGCACTTACTTTAGACTTACCCTCTTATATAGATACTATTAGGACTTATCAAGAAAAGTATAAAGAACGCATCTGTATTAAACGAGGTGTAGAGGTGGGCTTTGAAACACGTTATAAACAGGAGATAGAAGCCCTTCTTAAAGATAAAAATTTTGATTTTATTATTTGCTCGACACATAAATGTGACATGCAGGAATTGGCTCTTGGAGGATTTTTCATAGATAAAGAGCAAAAAGAAGCTTATACAACATACTTTGATCATGTCCTAGATACCCTTAGAAACTTTGATAACTTTGATGTGTATGGCCACTTAGACTATGTGAACCGTTATGGTAAATATACTGTCAAAGTCTTAACACCTATGGATTATAGGGAACAGATAGATGAAATCTTACAAATCCTTATTAGCAAAGGAAAAGGGCTAGAAGTTAATACTTCAGGTATACGTTATGGACTTGGTCACTTTAATCCTCAAATTCCAGTTTTAAGACGCTACTTAGAACTTGGTGGGGAAATCATTACTATTGGATCAGATAGTCATTGTAATGAACATGTAGGCTTCCTATGGGAGGAAGCTGCACGTATGCTTAAAAATATTGGATTTAAATATTATGCAACGTTTGAAAAGCGCAAACCTATTTTAAAGTTATTATAAAAGGACTTGCATAGAAAAGGTGAACGTTTTATTAAAAGTAGTAAAATATGTTTGAGTTTATTTCGTGTATTTGATATAATTCAGTTATGAATAGACATATATGAGGTGGACGAGGATGCAAAACGATATTGGTCGTGTATTATTATCAGAAGCAGAAATAGTAGCTAAAGTAAAAGAATTAGGTGATAAACTCACTGAAGAGTATAGAGGTAAGGAATTATTAGTAGTAGGTATATTAAAAGGATCTAATGTTTTTATGAGTGATTTAATTAGACAGATTAATATTCCACTTAAAATTGATTTTATGATGGTATCCAGCTATGGTAATGCTACAGAGTCTACAGGTGTTGTTAAAATTATTAAAGATATTGAACAAAGCATTAGTGGTAAACACTTATTAATTGTAGAAGATATTATTGATAGTGGTTTAACATTAAAATATTTAACAGAGATGCTTGAAACAAGAAAACCAGCAAGTATTAAACTTTGTACTTTATTAGACAAACCAGCAAGACGTAAAGAAAATGTGGATGTAGATTATGTAGGATTTGAAATGCCAGATGAATTCTTAGTAGGCTATGGTATTGATTATGCGGAGTACTATCGTAACTTACCTTACATTGGAGTACTTAAGCCAGAAGTATATGAAAAATAAATAAGAGATAAGATAAGGGAATGGAACGAATGAATTTTGTATCCATTCCTTTTATTTTTGTATCATATAAAAATTCTTTTAATAATAATTATTAATTGACTAAGTTTATTTAGAGGAGTATAATAAATTTATAACAAAGTGAAACGCACAAGGAGGAATTTAGGTATGAAAGTTATTGTAATTGGATGTACACATGCTGGTACAGCAGCTATTGTAAATACGAAATCACTCTATAAGGATGCAGAGGTAACGGTTTATGAAAAGAATGATAATATTTCATTCTTATCATGTGGAATTGCTTTACATGTAGCGGATGTAGTAAAAGATCCTAAAGGACTTTTCTATAATTCTCCAGAAGGTTTAAAAGAGCTTGGTGTTGTAACTAAAATGGAACATGAAGTTACACAAGTTGATATAAAAAATAAATGCGTAGAAGTTAAAGATTTAAATACAGGAGAAGTATTTAAAGATACTTATGATAAATTAATTATTACATTAGGTTCATGGCCTATTGTACCACCATTTGAAGGTATTGAACTTGAAAACATTGTACTTTCTAAAAACTACAACCATTCACAAGCTATTATTGAAAAAGCTAAACAAGCTAAAAATATTGTTGTAATTGGTGCTGGTTACATTGGAGTAGAACTGGCAGAAGCATTTGAGATGCTCGGCAAAAACACAACACTTGTTGATGCAGAAGAACGTATTATGAACAAATACTTAGATGCACCATTCACAGCAAAAGCAGAAGAAGCTTTTAAAGAACATGGTGTAAACATTGCAACAGGTGAAAAAGTAGTACGCTTTGAAGGAACAGAAGGTAAAGTAAGTAAAGTTATAACAGACAAAAATACTTATGAAGCTGACCTTGTAGTACTTTGTATCGGATTTAAACCAAATACAAGTCTTGTGCAAGGACAATTAGATATGTTACCAAATGGTGCAATCATTATTGATGAATATATGAGAACAAGTGAGCCTGATGTATTTGCAGCTGGAGACTGCTGTGTTGTAACTTATAATCCAGCAGGGGATACACGTTATATTCCACTTGCAACAAATGCAGTGCGTATGGGTATGCTTGTTGCAAGAAACTTAGTAGAACCACAACTTAAATATATGGGTACACAAGGTACATCAGGTATTAAAATTTATGATTACAACATTGCTTCAACAGGTATGACAGAAGAAGTTGCAAAATCAACAACAAACTATGATGTAGCATCTATTGTGTTCACAGATAACTATAGACCAGAATTCATGCCAACTTATGAAGAAGCTATGGTTAAACTTGTATATGATAAAAAATCACACCGTATTTTAGGTGGACAAATTTTATCTAAACATGATTTGACACAATTTATGAATACTTTATCAGTAGTTATTCAAAATAATATGACAATAGAAGAACTTGCAATGACAGATTTCTTCTTCCAACCACACTTTAATAAACCTTGGAGTTTATTAAACTTAGTAGCTATTAAAGCAATGGAACAATAAAATAATAAAGTAATAAAAGGAGAGGGGCTGTTGCTTATGCGACAGCCCCTTTAAACTCATCCTATTAACAAATTTCTCTAATTTGAGTGATTTGATCAGTATTAATAATCACGATTTTACCTGAACCAACTACCATAGCACGTACGCATCTTCCTTGCACATCTAAAATACATACAGTGCCACATTTAGAGCCGATAGCGATACGAACTTTTTTGCCAATCATGCAGCGTAACATTTGTTCAAAACTATTGCCACAGCATGGAGAAGAACAAGATTTACAGCAATGACTCATACTATGCCCACGCCTATCTGAACATGGTATAAATACATTTTCACAATCACGGCAGCAATCATCACAATCACAGCATCTATCGCAGTCACAATCACAACAGCAATCAGAGCAAGGTCTTCTTATAGGTCTACAAGGTGTAAATAGATTTTCTTCTTCACAGCAGCAATTATGGCGTGGACGAGGACGTCTGCGTTCACATTCACAGCAATGGCCACAGCGATCTTCTAGAAAATCATTAACGTCATTTAAGCATTCTATAATTTTTGGTCTACAGTTACCCATCCTAAAGGCCTCCTTAACAATTACATTCCTCAATGAAATCAATATGATCTAGGTTAAAGATTCTAATGTTACCAGAGCGAACATCGATGACTTTGACATAGCAAGGTGTAATATCACAGATCAGAACGTTAAAGCGGTGGCACCCTGTATGAATAATAGCTTTATGGCCGACTAAATTGCATAAATGATCAGAATAACAACATGACATAAGCATTCCTCCTATAAGCAAAGTAGGGAATTTTTTATTCTATTTCTACAAATTCCCTAATGTAGTCTATGATACAAAGAGACATAATGTGACATATTAATTGTTTAATTTATTCCAAAATATGAAACTGATGTTAGGATATTTCTGCAAGTTTTGTGATTTTAACTTATGGTATAATCTGTATAGAGCTTAAAGGGCATAGAGGAGATAAAAAGATGTGTTCATAATTTTTTAAAATAACCCTTTCGGCATAACACTTGAAAACTTATAGGAAAGTATGCTATTGTTATAATTATATCTCTTTAGAAAATAGGGAGTAGTAAAAAGGTAAGAAGTAATGTATAATGTATGTGTTAAAAAAGTGTATCCAGTACAGTGGAAGATAAATAGTAAACATACGCTAAAAGAAGAAAAGGAGAGTTATTGATTATGACATTATTTAAACAATGGGACAATTATGGTGAAGATGCAAAAGCTCGTTCAACAGAAGAATACAAAAAAGTTGTTGAAAGATACCTTACTATGGAAAGAAACGTATACAGCGAACTTCTTTCAAACGTTAATGAAGTAGTAGAAGGAACAGTTGCTGAACTTGCAACACGTTTTGCTATGACAGAAGTAGAATTCGTAGGATTTGTAGATGGAATTAACGAAAGTCTTAAAGCTGGTGCATATGATTTAGATACATTAACATCAGAATCAGTAGTAAAATTAGACTTCGATCTTAAAAAATTATACTGGAACATGTTAGATGCTCAAGCTGATTGGCTTTACAACTTACCACAATGGGATGAGCTTCTTTCAAAAGAAGAACGTCAAGCTATTAAAAACGACTACAAAAAATCAAAAACAGTTGTTATTGGTAAAAAAATCGGTCGTAACGACGCATGTCCATGTGGAAGCGGCAAAAAATACAAACAATGTTGTATAAACAAATAATAACTGCTCATTGAGCAGTTATTTTTTTAAACAAAGTTCGTAAAAGGGGTGAATCAAATGGAAATCATATGGTCTTATGTACTTATTGCAATCATTACACTTGTACTTATTACAATCAGAATGCTCAATAACAAGATTGTAAACGACTTTCTGAAAGAGCATGAAACAGCAGAAAAATATGTTATCTTCAAAAAAGACTTTTTCTTTACAGTAGCAAAAATTTGTGTAGTCTGCACAATTCTTATTAATGGACTTACGCTTTATGGGCATCAGAGAATGAATATACAAAGTATTGTACTGACAGTTCTCATTATTGGTATGTGTCTTATAAGCTGTATGAGTTTTGTAGCAGTAGACGAAAATAAAGCTTTTAATATAGCTGGTTATTTAGTTGAAGAAGATGCTATCAAAGATATCCAAATTAAAGAACATAAAAATAGATTAAGTTGTAAGGTTTTGTTCAAAGAAGAAATAAATGGGTATCAAGGTATGGAATTTTGTATTTTTGGTCAAAAAAGAGAAGCATTTATTAATAAAGTTGAACAATAATTCACGAAATAGGTCATATAAGTGGCCTATTTTTTTTATAAAAAATACACTTTCTTTTTTTTTAGATAGTGGTAAAATAGATGGAGTAATCTTAAATGAACCATAGTTCATAAAAATCTATGACGAGAAGAGACAGTTAGGAGATGAGAGGCATGGAGGAGATTATTAAAGAAATTGTGAAGATTGATTCAAACGCAATGGAAAATAAGAAACAGCAAGAAAATAGGATCAATGAACGCAAGGCATATTATGAAGCTCAAATTGCTGCCTATGAAAAAGAGCGAATAGAAGATGCAAAGGAAAAAGCAGAAAAGGCCTATCAAGATATTATTGCAGCAGCTAATGAGCAGTATAAATTTGAGGAAGAAAGAGCCAAAAAACAAGTGCTTCTTATCGAAAATAAGTATCTGCAGGTAGAAGGCCCTTTATTAGACACTGTATTTAAACAATTATTTACAATGGAGGCGTAGTATGAATGCTTATGCTTCTTATAATGCCATCAATAGTAAACTACATACCAGGAAAAAAACTTTATTAACAAGAGAAGACTGGAATAAAGTATTAAATTATACGACAGTTGCTCAGTTTACAGAATTTCTTAAGAAACGTTACGGCTATAGCGTACATCTTGAACAAAGCAAAATTGAAGATGTGCATAGAGGTGAATTAGAAGTTATTTTAAAACGTTATGTAGTTTATGAGATTGAAAAGATGATTCATTACTTTTCAGGGCCTTACAAAGATTTTATTAAGACTCTCCTGTTGCAATATGATATTTATGACCTGCAGCTTATTTTAAGAGCTATTGCAAGAGAGGAAAATATTAATGATCTTCAAAGACACTTTGTTCATTCCAGTCATAATACAAAAGTAGCTTATGATAAACTTATTGCAAGCGGTAATGTAGCGCAGTTTGTAGAAGGACTTAAAGGAACTGTTTTTTATGAAGATTTAAAGACTATGACGCAAGAAGATGTGATGAAAAGAGAGTTTCATATGGAAATGAAGCTTCACATTCTTTATTACAAGCTGTTGATGAAAAAGGCTAAAAAACTTACACCATCTGATTACGAAGTTGTAAAGAAAATCATAGGACTTAAAATAGATTGTCTTAATATCCAATGGATTTATCGTGCAACGAAATACTATGATATTTCAAGAGAAGAGATTATGGTGTATAGCTTACCTGGTGGAAATATTTCTTATAATAGCCTTAAAAAGCTTGTATATGCTAAGTCTTTTAACGAATTTGAGAGGAAAGTAGAAAAGTACTTAGGTGCTGATGTTTTTAACAGACAAGGGGATACTCTTTTAGAGAAATGTATGGATACTATTATTTATAAATCCATTCATAAAGTGAATGAAGAGAATTCTATCGCTTTACCACTTCGATACATCTTTGTACTTCAAATAGAGATAGAGGACTTAATTGCAGTAACAGAAGGGATTAGATATGGACTTGATCAAGATGAGATAAAGAAGTATCTAGTCTATACACTTTGATGAGGGGAGGAGTAGCAGATGGCTATTGAAAAAATGGTCTTGCTTAATCTAGTGGGGTCGCTAGATGATGAGCATGCAATATTAGAAGAATTAGTATTAAGCGAAAATATCCATTTGAATTTAGAGCACAACGATGTTTATGATAACCACTATATGGTACATCAATATGAATCGATGATGCCACAGGATGCTTTTCCTATTATTGAAAACTATGCCCAAATGGAAGCTGAGTACCACGGCATGTTAGAGGCTGTAGAGGCTATAGGAAAAGGAATGGGTATTACACCTAAAATTGATAAAGTTAATGTAGGAAGAAAATATCTTTTGAAGGAAGCTAAGGAAGATTTACTTCAGTTGAAAAGTGAAATCGGTGAGCCTATTACAAGGATTAATGAAAATAAAGAATTGATTAATAAGCTTACTGTTTTTAGGAAGAAAGCTGCTTGTATTAAATCACAATGGTGCAATTTTAAGGATTTATATGAATTAAACTATTTTGATTTTCAAATAGGGATGCTTTCTTATGATAACAAAATTCAAATTAAGAAAAACTATGAAAATATTAGTGCTATTGTACTTAAAGTAGGAGATATACCTGACTCAAGAGAGGATATTTACCTCATTGTTTACCCTAAACAGTTTAAAGATGAGACAAAGAGATTGTTGAAATCTCTGAACTGGGTAGATTTAGGCATTCCAGATGACTTAATTGACATGCCAGGTAACCTCGTAGCAGCAACAGATGATAAGATTGATAAAATACATAAAGAGGTAGCTGAACTAGAAAAAATAGTACTTACAAATTTAGAAAAGAAAACCTTTATACTGAACAAGATTTATACACGTGTAAAGCTTGAACAGAAAATACTTAGCATTAAAGAGGAGATTGTGCATGGCAATAATCTGTTTGTACTGAATGCATGGGTAGCTAAAAAAGACAGAAGGCGCATAGAGGAAAAAATAGGAGATATTACAGATAAATTTGTTGTTATTGTAAAAGATGCTAGTGAATTAGATAAGAAGATTATTCCACCTACGCAGCTTAAGAATAATTGTATCTTTAAGCCTTTTGAAACTATTGTAAAACTCTATGGACTTCCTTCTTATTATGAGATTGATCCAACCCCATTTTTAGGCATTACTTTCATGCTTATGTTTGGAATTATGTTTGGCGATATTGGGCAGGGACTGGTGTACTTCTTAGCAGGGGTAATGCTGTATAAGAAAAGTGAAGTGGCCGGTGGTGTACTAACAAGACTTGGTCTTAGCTCTATAGTCTTTGGATTTGTTTATGGAAGTTTATTTGGGCTCGAACATGAGCAGCTCCCTTGGTTACCACATATTGTAGGAAGCCCACTATCAACTGTTAATATTATGCCTGTGCTTATTGCAGGGGTTGTATTTGGGATAGCTGTTTTATCTGTTTCTTATATCATAGGGATTATTAATGCCCTAAGACGTGGTGATATAGAGGCAGGCGTATTTGGTAAAAACGGTATTGCCGGCTATATATTCTTTATGGGCTTTGTAGGTACACTTGTATCTTTAGTTCAAATTATACAGGTACCAATCTGGGTACCACTTGGTATTATGGTCCTTATGTTAGGTGTCATGATTTTAAGAGAGCCTTTAACCAATATGGTGACAGGAAACAGACCTTATATTCATGGAGAAGTATCTTCTTACTTTATTGAAAGTGCCTTTGAAGGTGTAGAAACTATTTTAGGAGCTTTAAGTAATGGGATTTCTTTCATTCGTGTAGGGGCCTTTGCACTGAACCATGCTGGACTTTTTATGGCCTTTTTAGTTATGTCTGAGATGACAGATAGTCTTTTATTAAAAATAATTATTTTATTACTCGGTAACATTTTAATTTTAACGCTAGAAGGCTTAGTTGTATTTATTCAAGGGCTAAGACTTCAGTATTATGAAATGTTTAGCAAATACTTTAGTGGGGATGGCCATGCCTATGCCCCAATCAAAATTGAACAATAAAGGAGATATTCAAAATGGAAATGATGATGGTAGTTTTAGCAGCAATTATTGCAGTAGGTACAGTATTTTATGGAGTACGTATGATGAAAGAGAAGAGACAAGGAAATGTTAAAAAAGCTGTCTTTACTTCTGTATCTATTTTTGGTCTTGCAGTAGTAGGGATGTTTGCCTTTATGTTATTACCAAGCCCACTTTTTGCAGCAGAAGCAACAGGTACTGCAGCAGCTTCAGTAACTTCAATTGGTGATGGATTTAAATATATTGCAGCAGCTCTTAGTACAGGTCTTGCTACAATGGGTACAGGTAAAGCTGTAGGTGCTGTAGGTTCATCTGCTATTGGTGCTGTATCAGAAGATGCTTCTATTTTAGGTAAAACACTTATTTTCGTAGGTATGGCTGAAGGTATTGCAATCTACGGTATGATTATTTCTATCTTAATTCTTTTTGTATAAGACAGAAAAGAGCTGGTAGTATGAAGTCCTTTTTAATCAGTGATAACCGTGATACCTGGGTAGGCATGCGCCTAGCAGGTATTAACGGCATCATTATTCATGAAAAAGATGAGCTTTTAGAAGCGCTAAATGCAGCAAGAAAAGATGAAGAAATCGGTCTTATTATTATGACTGAGAAAATTGTAGATTTAGCAAAAGATGAAATCATGGAATTTAAGTTAAAAGTAGCAAGGCCTCTTATTATCGAGATTCCAGATAGACATGGAACGATGCGCAGTGAAAATGCCATTACGAATTATATAAGAGAATCAGTCGGCATTCGTATATGAGGTGAAAACAATGGTAACGATAGAACAAAAATTATCCTTATTCTCAAAGCTTTTACAACAGGATATTAAAACCGAAATCGGTGAAAAGATAGAGGCCATGGAAAAAGAATATGAAGTAATCATGGCAGAGCAGAAACGTAAAGTAGATAAAGATGCAGATGACATTATTGAACATGCAAGAAAAAAAGCTGAAATAAAAAGACTTGAACTTATTAGTAAAGCCAAGATGAAAACGAAAAAAGAAAGCATGATCGCAAAAGAAAAATACATAGGTGTATTCATTGAACATCTTAAAGTGCGTATTATGGCATTTAAAGAAACCCCTAGTTATAAAGAGTATTTAGAGCGTATGATTGGAACACTAGAACACCTTGCAGCGTATGATACAGATTTTATCGTTTATATGACAGTAAAGGATTTAGAAAAATATGGTGAGTACGTACTTGATCAAATTGCACTTGGTGGTATTGCAAAAGAGAGATTGCATCTAGAAACAAAAGATGAAAGTATGATAGGTGGATTAATTTTAGATAGTCCTAAGAAAAATCTTAGAATTGATTTATCTATTTATACAGTCATAGAAGATCATAAAGATGAAATTGTAGAGCAGCTCTTTAATGCAATTGGAGAGGTTGGTGGGCTAGATGAGTAATCAGACTGGAATTGTAGAACTCATTAACGGACCAGTTGTTAAAGGAAGTAATATGCAAAGCTTTAAAGTTAATGAGATGGTTACAGTAGGTAGACAAAAACTTATTGGAGAAGTTGTATCTCTTGAAAAAGATAAAGCGACTATTCAGGTTTTTGAAGAAACAGAAGGACTTATGGCAGGAGAAGAGGTCTATCAAACAGGGGCTCCTCTTTCCCTAACTCTTGGGCCAGGAATGCTTGGGAATATGTTTGATGGGATTCAAAGACCGCTTAAGCAGATTGAAAAGATCTCTAAAAACTTTATTCCAGAAGGGATAGGACTTATTTCTATTGATCCAACAGCACCTTGGGAGGTAAATATAGTTGCTAAGGAAGGCGATTACCTTATGCCAGGAAGTGTATATGCCACAGTGCAGGAGACACTTAGTATTAACCATAAAATTATGGTACCTCCGGATATGAAGGGGAAAGTTGTATCTGTTAAACCAAATGGGATCTATACTTTAAATGACACTATCGTACAAATAGAACTTGAAGATGGTACCGTTCATAATCTTACTTTAGCCCAAAAATGGCCAGTTAGAAAACCAAGGCCTATTCAAAAAAGAATTCCTATTTATAAACCACTTATAACAGGGCAACGTGTTATTGATAGCTTCTTCCCAGTAGCAAAAGGTGGTACAGTAGGACTTCCAGGTGGCTTCGGTACAGGTAAAACTGTTACACAACATCAGCTTGCTAAATGGTGTGATGCAGATATTATTGTTTATATTGGATGTGGAGAACGTGGTAATGAGATGACCAACGTACTTGAAGAATTCCCAGCCCTTATTGACCCACGTACTAACCGTCCTCTTATGGAAAGAACAATCCTTATTGCTAATACATCTAACATGCCTGTTGCAGCGCGTGAAGCAAGTATTTATACAGGGATTACAATGGCAGAGTACTTTAGAGATATGGGTTATGACGTAGCGATTATGGCAGACTCTACTTCTAGATGGGCAGAAGCCCTTCGTGAAATTTCAGGGCGTCTTGAAGAGATGCCAGCAGAAGAAGGATATCCAGCTTATCTGCCATCACGCCTAGCACAATTCTATGAACGTGCAGGTTGTGCCCTTACACTTAATAATGAAGAAGCCTCTGTTACAATTATTGGTGCAGTATCACCAGCAGGTGGAGACTTCTCAGAACCTGTTACAGAGAATACAAAACGTTTCGTAAGTGCCTTCCTAGCACTTGATAAAAAGTTAGCTTATGCAAGACACTACCCAGCTATTAACTACTTAACTAGCTATAGCGGCTATGTGACGATGCTAGATGACTGGTACCGTGATAACGTATCACCAGATATGCTTAAGCTTCGTGCTAAGATGATTCGTCTTCTTCAAGAAGAAGAAAAGCTGAATGAAATTGTACAGTTAGTAGGAGAAGATGTCCTTCCAAATGACCAGCATCTTGTACTTGAGATTGCAAGAACCATTAAAAAAGGCTTCCTTCAACAAAATGCGTTGCATAAAGATGATACGTATGTATCACTTGAAAAACAATACAAAATGCTTTGTGTCATTGACACCCTCTATACAAGTGCACTGAAATGTGTGAAAAAAGGTATCCCGCTTTCTACTATTAGAAAACAACGTGTATTTGATGATGTCATCAAGATGAAGTATGACGTACCAAATGATCAGATTTATCTTTTAGATGAACTGAGCAAGAAAATCGTAGACACCTATCAAAACCTAAGGGAAAAATATGAATAACAAGTAGAGGATGGTCAAAATGAGAAAAGAATACTTAAAATTAGAACGTGTAGATGGACCACTCATTGTTCTTTCAGATATACAAGATGTTGCCTATGGTGAAATCGTAACCATTAAAGTAGATGGTGGTAAGGATATGCGCAAAGGCAAAGTCATCAAAATTGAAGGTGATGAGGTTGTTATCCAGGTATTTGAAGGAACAGCAGGTATATCTACAGAAAATGCATCTGTTAAATTTACAGGTAAGCCACTTGAAATTCCTCTTTCTAAAGAAATTCTTGGAAGATCCTTTAATGGGGTAGGGGAGCCTATAGATGGAGCTTATCAAATTGTTTCAAACTTAAGAGCTAATACAAATGGGAGACCTATTAACCCTGTAGCACGTAAATATCCAAAGAACTTTATTCAAACAGGGATTTCTTCTATAGATTGCCTTATGACACTTATTCGTGGGCAGAAGCTTCCGATTTTTTCTGGTAATGGTATTGCCCATAATGAGCTTGCTGTACAGATCGTTAAGCAGGCTAAAATTGAAGGGGCTAACAGTGACAACTTTGCCGTAGTTTTTGGGGCAATGGGGGTACGTCATGATGATGCTAGCTACTTTATACGTAGTTTTGAGTCAGCTGGTGTACTTGACCACGTTGTTATGTACCTAAATATGGCAGATGACCCTATCGTAGAGAGAATTTCTACACCAAGATGTGCCCTCACAGCAGCAGAGTATTTAGCTTTTGAGCACAATATGCACGTACTGGTTATTTTAACGGATATGACAAGTTACGCTGAGGCTTTACGTGAAATTTCCTCAACTCGTGAGGAAGTACCATCACGTAAAGGTTATCCAGGTTACCTCTATAGTGACTTATCCACTATTTATGAACGTGCTGGTATGTTAGAAGATAGAGAAGGTTCTATTACCTTAATCCCAATTCTAACTATGCCAAATGATGATATTACACATCCAATACCTGACCTTACAGGTTTCATTACAGAAGGCCAGATTGTACTAAGCCGTGAATTAAATCAAAAAAATATTTATCCACCTATTGCCATTCTCCCATCTCTTTCACGTCTTATGAAAGATGGTATAGGAGAGGAGTATACAAGAGAAGATCATGCAGACCTTTCTAACCAGATCTTTTCTGCTTACTCTAAGGTACAGGATATCCGTGCTTTATCACAGATTATTGGTGAGGATGACTTAAGTGATGTAGATAAATTATATTTACAATTTGGACGTGAATTTGAAGAACGTTTTATCTCACAAAAACCTACAGAGAACCGATCTATAGAAGAAACACTGGATTTAGGTTGGAAAATCCTTTCTATTTTACCAGCTAATGAACTGGACCGTATGCCACCAGAAATGATTAAGAAATACTATAAAGCGCATAAGGAGTAAACTTTATGTCTGTATTAGTAGCACCTACCAAGTCCAATTTAATGAAGGCAAAGTCTTCACTTGACTTATCACAAAAAGGGTATGAACTTCTGGATAAAAAACGTAATGTACTGATTCGTGAGATGATGGTTCTTGTAGAGAAGGCCAAAAGCATTCAGGCAGAAATCTATGATATTATTGAAGATGCCTATAGAGCACTTCAAACGGTTAATATCACAATGGGGATTACACAGGTAGAAGACATTGCAAGAGGAATTCCTAAGGATGAGAACTTTGATATCCTTCTTAAAAGTGTTATGGGTGTCGATATTCCTATGGTGAAGTACGAAGAGCAGTCTGTTTTTCCAACTTACGGTTTTCACAATACGAATCCTGCCTTAGACCTAGCTGCAGAGCAGTTTAGAAAAGTACGTTATAAAGTGTATGAGCTTGCTGAAATTGAAAATTCAATTTTTAAATTAGCAAAAGAAATAGAAAAGACACAAAAACGTACCAATGCACTTGGACATATTCAAATTCCAAAGTATAAAGAGCAGGTCAAATATATTGAAGAAGTTCTAGAAGAGAAAGAGCGTGAAGATTTCTTTAGACTTAAGAAAATAAAGAAATAAGGGAATAAAGGAACTTTATATAGGTACTTGCAAAAACCTGCGAAAGTGATATAATAAAAATAACTTAAGAAACAAACTCCTGTAATGTTCGATACCCTGTTATTTTGAACCTACAATTCACGTTCGGGAGACGAAAATTACTCTATTGAGCTAATGTTAGGCCGCAAGCTAATTCCCTTTGGGCAGCGGAAAACAGGACTTAAATAGATAGTCACCCACCTAGCTTAGCTAGGGCGTCAAAATCTCAGGAACGGCATTTTGGGACAATGTTGAATGTTAGGCACTAGCTTATGGCTAGTGCTTTTTTGTTTGTCCAATTTTAATTCCTGTAGTTATTGAATTGAGATTATTACTATTGCAAAGGTGTACAAGGCGATAGTCTTATTTTTGAATCCGTGAAATAGTTATTTTTTTAGCTCCTTCTGAATATATATAGTACAAGCATGGGCTATAGAATTGAGGAGGAGGAGCAGTATGGAAAGGTACGATAGAGATTACGGGCGTAGCAGAAACTATAGAAGTAACAACAGGGGAAGAACGAGAGGAAGAAATAGAGGCTATAACAGCCGACGTACAAATCAGTCAGGTGGAGGCGGTTTTACTTTCATTATGCTACTTTTAATGATTGTAGCAGGTGCCTATTTTCTGAGTGGTGAGGAAGGTAAAGATACTTTTAATGAGTGGATTGGTAAGGCAAAGGTAGCTGTAAGTGAATTTATAACACCTACCGAGGAGGTAGCGGCAACACCACTTCCAAGTGATATGACGCCTTGTACAAAGGCTAATATTGCTAAAATCGTAGCTTATACTTTCTTAGAAGGCGAAACCATTGAAGACACAACTGGTGAGGACAAGTTGTGGTACAGCAAATACTATGAGTATCTTAAGAAAGACCCTAAATTTGCTTCTTTTGATGAAGCAGAAGCAATGGAGGTTATGACGTATAATGAAGCAAAGCAGTTTTTCTCTGATTTACTAGGTGATGGTGTAGGTGTAGAGGTGGCATCAGATAGAGAAGTAGGAAATGAGCCGCTCACTTTAAAAGAATTTCTAAAAGGTTTTGAACAGGCACTTGAACATGCCGGTAAAAAAGACTTATTAAAATATGAAGAGCTGAGTATTTTAGCGACTACAAGTACCCATGAGGCTGTAGGGCCTTGGCAGGTGCTTACAGATAAAGGGGTCTATGGTTTTGAAGGGTTGATTTTAGATCCTTTTATAGGTTATACCCTTCAAGCTGTTGTAAAAGGGGATGAAATACTAGGTATTGTAGATACATTAAGTTTAGAGGGCAAGATAGGAGAATGCTACATAGAGTCTGTAGGATCTGGTCAGGCTACTGTAAAGGTAGGAGACTATACTTTGACTTATGACAATCAAGTGGTAACAGAAAATGAAGTAGGCAAAATTTGTAATGTTGTCTTACAAGACCATGCTATTGTAAGATGTGAAATGGTTAAAGAAGATGATACAGATACACTTTTACGTATGACAGAGAGCTATGTAGAGTTTGAAAAGGGAGGATGCCTCCCTTTTGCTCAGTTAGCAGTTTACGATGGAACAGGCCAAGATTTTTATAAAAATACAAGCCAACTTTTTTCAGGAATAAAGGTTACTTATACTATGCAGGATGGTATGGTGCAGACTATTAAAGTCGTAGATGATCATCTCGCTAATAGTATTAGAGTACTCATTTCAGAAGATGGTATAGGTACTTATAGCCATGACCAAGTTATAGTAGGCAGTGATGCGGATTATACCCTTATTTATGGAGATCAAGTGAAAGGCTTTTTGGCAGGGCAAGTTTTTAATGCAGATGAGTTTGCCTGGGAAATAGGGAAAAATAAAGTAACGCTTATTGCCAGTGAAGAGAAAAGCTTAGAAATGCAGGGTATTACAAGGCAGGATCAACATCCTCTTTATAAGGGACAACTTGAGATTTATAAGGAAGAAGAAGGGTATACAGTCGTTAATAGTTTAAATTTAGAAGATTATCTAGCAGCAGTTATTCCGAGTGAAATGCCTACAGATTATGGTTTAGAAGCTGTAAAAGCTCAGGCTATTGCGGCAAGGAGTTTTGCAAAGTCACATCAGAAATCTAACAAGTATATAAAATATGGTGCACAACTAGATGATACAGTCTCTACACAAGTTTATAATAATGTACCTGCTAATGCTATTTCCTATGAGGCAGCTAAGTCTACGGAAGGTGAGGTTATGGTGTTTAATGACCGGATTATTAGTGGGAATTTCTTCTCTACCTCCTGCGGTTATACAGCCAATCATGGAGAGACATGGGCAGTGGGAGAAATCTTTCCGAACAGTACACCTAGTTATTTAGTAGCAAGGCAGCAGTATATAGGTGAAAGAGCTGTGAATGATATGACAGACGAAAAAGAAGCCTATAAATTCCTGACCAAATCTGCAAAGGAAATAGATGCTTTTGATAAAGATTCACCTTGGTTTAGATGGCAACTTACCTTAGATGCAGCGGAACTTGAACATGTTGTGAATTCTAATCTTTATAATTTAACTACACATTATGCCAATATGGTGAAAGTTAAAGATGGCGATAAATGGGTCATTGGAGAAATCAACAATATGGGTAAGGTGAAAGATATTCAGATTACAAAACGCGGTGAAGGCGGCAACATTATGGAGCTTATTGTAGTAGGAGAAGAGTGTACCATTAAAGTAGGTACAGAATATCTTATTAGGATGCTCTTTGCACCAATTCAGAAAGATAGTACCAAAGATCCTATTGTCATTGTAAGACAAGATGGCAGTGAAATTCAGAATATGGCCCTCCTACCAAGTGCCTTCTTCAGCCCAGATATTCGTTACGATGATAAAGGCTTAATCAGTAAGGTAACCTTCTACGGTGGTGGCTACGGACACGGCGTAGGTATGAGCCAGAATGGTGCCAAAGGCATGGCAAGTCGTGGTTATACCTGTAAAGAGATATTACGACATTACTATAGTGGGGTAGAGATTAAGAAGATGTAGAAAAGTTAAGTGGCAATTGAATTTTATCTGACTTTAGGTGGTACCACGGACGTATAGAGTTCGCCCTAAGCATATGTATAGATGCTTAGGGCATTTTTTATTTCATATTTTTAGAACCTAAAGGAGAATAAAAGATATAATTTTAAAGTCTAAGAATAACCTAAGTTTGCTTCCAGCGGATGAGTGGCTATTAGAGCGAATCAAGCAAACGATGACAGGGAAAAGAGCTTGTGGATTTTTGTTTTTGTAAGGAGGGCTTCATTAAGCTTGAAAGATGGGTATATACTATAAGTGAAGATAGTATAAGAGTATAAGTATAGAGTTATGGGTACAAATACAAGCATGATGAAGTTTATGAAAAGCATTATATAATAGAAATATAAGAAGGGGTGTAGGAGATGAAAATAGTTGTAGCAATGGATTCACTCAAAGGAAGTCTGACTTCTATTGAAGCAGGTGAAGCGATTCGAAAGGGGATTTTAAATGTAGATGCATCAGCCAATGTGGTGGTGAAGCCTTTAGCAGATGGGGGGGAAGGAACAACCGAGGCACTAGTAAGTGGAATGGGGGGCGTACTATGCACACAGCGGGTTACAGGGCCTATTGGACTAGCGGTAGAAGCTACATATGGAATCCTACCGGATCAAAATATGGCAGTTATAGAAATGGCACAGGCAGCAGGTCTTCCTAGTGTGCCAAAAGAAAAACGTAATCCACTTTATACAACCACTTATGGTGTTGGAGAAATGATTAAAGCTTGTATAGAAAAAGGATGTAGAAAATTTATAGTAGGTATTGGTGGCAGTGCGACCAATGATGGGGGGATTGGCATGCTTAAGGCATTAGGGTATCGATTTCTAGATAGTAAGGGACAAGATGTTGGAGAAGGTGGTCAGGTCCTTGAAAGGGTACATCACATTGATGGAACCAATGTTTTAGCAGAGCTTAAAGTGTGTGAATTCCAAGTTGCTTGTGATGTAAATAATCCTTTATATGGCCCCAATGGAGCAGCTTTCATTTATGGCCCACAAAAAGGGGCAACGCCAGAAATTGTAGCGCGTTTAGATGCGGGACTTAAGCATTTTGCTAAAGTAACAAGTGATTTTTTAGGTGAGGACTTCTCACAAGTAAAAGGGGCAGGCGCAGCAGGTGGGTTAGGCTTTGGTTTTATGGCCTTTTTAGGCGGAAAGTTGGAATCCGGTATACAAATCATCTTAAAGGAAACCCAGTTAGAAGAAGCTATAAAGGATGCAGACCTTGTTATAACAGGAGAAGGTAGGCTTGATAATCAAACAGCTATGGGAAAGGCACCTATAGGTGTTGCAAAATTAGCTAAAAAATATAACTTACCTGTAATAGGACTGGCAGGTGCTCTTGCACAAGAAGCGAAGAAATGTAATGAAGAAGGTATAGATGCCTATTTTTCTATTATAAATAGTGCTATGAGTTTAGAAGAAGCTATGAATAGGGAAAATGCTTTAAAGAATATGACGCAGACAACCGAGCAGATTTTTAGGTTGGTTAGTATCTGCAAGAGAGGATAATAAGAGACTAAGAATATCAGGAGCATCTATAAAAAATTTATCCGAATTTTGGATTATAGTGTTAGCATGGGTATTCAGTCTGCAAGTCCTTTATGCAAATTCAGGGCCTACTCACTGAGAAGAAACCATGGCGAGAGAGATTTTAGCTGTTGATGAAGAGACATCTTTCAATAAAAAGCTTAAATAAAATGTATAAATTTTTATAAAAAACAACATAAGTACAAAATCTTCCCACATAAAGACATAGACTCTTATGACTTAAATGGCTATAATACTCATCATATCTTACAATGAGGAGAATTTTAAAGATGGCATATAAGACATACATTTTTGAGATGAAACAAGATGAATATTGGTATGGACCAGAAGTAAATAGCTGGGTGATGTATCCTTTACATAGAGGATCGACCTATGAGGTAGATGTAAATCATTACAAGGGTGTAAATCAAGTAAATCCTTTACTTGTTTCAAGTAAAGGGCGTGCTATTTGGTGTGAAGAAGGGTTTAAATTAAAAGTAGCAGAGGGTAAAATTGAAATCCAAAGTTATAAGGGAGAAGTACAGCTTTATGAGTTTGGGACAACTTTAAAAGAGGCCTTTAAAGGAATAGCACAAAAGAGTTTTGCAGGTAACGGCATTGTGCCACCAAAAGACTTTTTTGTAAAACCTCAATATAATACATGGATTGAGCTCATTTACAATCAAAACCAAGAAGATATTTTAAAATATGCTACAAGCATTGTTGAGCAAAATATGCCTGTAGGTATTATCATGATTGATGATAGCTGGAGTGAGTACTATGGAAGGTGGCGTTTTAATGGTGCTAGATTCCCTAATCCTAAAGCGATGGTAGACCGTTTACATGAACTTGGATTTGAAGTTATGCTTTGGTGTTGTCCATTTATTTCACCAGATAGCTTAGAATTTAGGCAGTTAAGAGATAAGGGGTATCTTGTGAAAAATACAAAAGGGGAGGTATCGCTTAAAGAATGGTGGAATGGCTATTCAGGCGTTCTTGATTTAAGTCATCCAGGAGCAGTAGCTTGGATGAAGGAACAATGTCAATATTTAATGGATACTTATGGCATAGATGGTTTTAAATTTGATGCTGGAGATGCTATGTATTATTCAGATGAAGATGTAACTTATGGCAATGTAGATGCTAATAAGCAATGTGAGTTATGGGCACAGTTTGGCTTAGAGTATCCCTATAATGAATACCGTGCGTGTTATAAAATGGCAGGTACACATCTTGTGCAACGTTTAGCAGATAAGAGTCATAGCTGGAATAGTAATGGTTTATCTTCACTTATTCCAAATCAGCTTACACAAGGGATATTAGGTTATGCTTATACTTGCCCTGATATGATAGGGGGAGGTAGCTACACAGACTTCTTAGATGGAAGTAAGAATCTAGACCAAGAACTTTTTGTAAGATACGCACAGTGTGCAGCACTTATGCCAATGCTCCAATTCTCAGCAGCACCATGGAGAGTGCTTAGCCAAGAAAAGTTTGAAGCTTGCAAGGCAGCAGCTTGGCTACATGTTAAATACGCAGATTATATTTATGCATTAGCTAAAGAGGCAAGTAAAAGCGTAGAGCCTATTGTAAGATACATGTCTTATGAATTCCCGGAAGAGGGATTAGAACTTATCATCGACCAATTTATGTTAGGAACTAAATATTTAGTAGCACCAGTGTTAGAAAAAGGGGCTACAGCTAGAGAAGTTTCTTTCCCAACAGGCAAATGGTTAGGGGATGATGGCGTAGTGGTAGAAGGACCTTGCAGAATAACTGTAGACGTACCATTAGATAGGTTACCTATTTTTGAAAGAATGCATTAAAAAAGATACTACATATAATAAGAAGACCTGATACACCATGAAGATGCTATCAGGTCTTTTTCTTATTTTACTTAAGACATGCCATTTGTACTTTTATATTTATAAATCATTTCAGCATGATTTTGTTCATCTGTTTGAATGTGATTTAAAGCTTCACGCACATTAGTGGATGCAAATTGAAATAAGTCATTATTATAAGCAGATGAAACATATTTTTCTGTAGCAATACAGTCCGTACAGAGGAATTTGTCATGTTCTTTATCTGCTGTATTAGAGGTAGTATCATAGGTTGCTTGAGGGGAATATTGAGATGCATTCAAACGTTCATAGTTAATGCTACTTGTTTCATTGTTAAGGATTTGAGAGAGTGCATTAAAGTGATCTTGTTCATTGGTTTTAAGTCTATTAAATAGATTTTTAAGTTCTTGGTCCTTGGCAGCTTCAGCATAATAATTGTATTTATCAATACAAAGTTTTTCTTGATCTTGTAAATCTTTAATGAGCGATTCTTCTTTTTGAGTTAATGCCATAGTAAATAGCCTCCTTTATTTAAAAACGTATAGGGTTATTATTTATAAAAAAAGATAAAATATACCTATTAAGAGGCTATATAATGATTTGATTACAATACACAAACTTGTGCATATTTTTTTGGAGACATGCCTACAGCTTTATTAAAGGTTTTAACAAAGTTACTATAATCATTGTAGCCACATCGGATACAAACTTCATTGACACTTAGTCCTTCAGCGAGAAGCGACTTGGCAATACTGATTCTTCTTGCCGTAATATATTTATTAATAGTCATACCTGTAGCGGATTTAAACATACGGCAGATGTAAGAGCTGCTGAGGAAGAAGTGATTAGCTAAATCTTCAATGGTAAGCATTTCATAGATGTTTTGGTTAATGTATAGGAGGATTTCATCCACTTGTTTATTAGGTTTTAAGGCTAGGCTACTTTCAGTTGTAGCCTGATAAGCGGCATTAAGAAGCAGCATAAGTTGAATAAAGGTGGCGCGTTCGGCTAAATCCTGGCCATATCCCTCGGTAGAAGTAATCTTTTTGGTGTAGTAGAGGAATTGATTTTGCTGTTCTTTAGTTAGTGAAAGCTTATGAGAAAAACCTAAAGTACGTTTTGTAAAACATTCGCTTAAATCTGTCTGGGTGGATGAGAGCTGTTTAAGAAAATCAGGATGTATGGCTATTACGATTCTTTCATGGATTTCGGAATCAATTTGGGTTAAGTAATGGCTTTCATATTGATTCATTACAAATACATCACCTGGCTGAATAGTATAGAATTGATTATCAATAAGAAATTGCTTGCCACCAGAAATAGAATAATAGATTTCATAACAGTCATGAATATGCATATTCATGGCTTTTTCTTCTTTATAGAGATGTGCAATTGAAAAGTACTTTTGCTGAATGCAATTTTCCATAGCAAGTTTGCACGAAGATAGTTCTTCCATAGAAATCCTCCTTACTACTAAAAGTGTGGAATTATTTAGTTTATTATAAAGGAATAAAAATATAACATCAAGTAAAAGAGTTCAAAATTTGCCATATTTCTAATCGTAAATACCAAGAAATTGAGATTATAGTATGTTAGACTTAAGAAAGAACAATAACTTTATGAGAAAGGAATCGATAAAATGGAAGTTAGAACAGCAGCATCTCCAAAGGATGTTAAGCATTATACAACAGATCGTTTAAGAGAGGAATTTTTAATTCAAGATTTATTTATACCAGGGGAAATCAAGTTAGTTTATAGCCATATTGATCGTATTATTACAGGAGCAGCTGTGCCAGTAGAGCCTCTTACACTTACAGCAGGAGCTGAGCTTCGTGCTAACTATTTCTTAGAAAGAAGAGAAATGGGGATTATCAACGTAGGTGGCAAGGGAACAGTGACAGTGGATGGTAAAGTTTATACATTAGATTACAAAGATGGTATGTACATAGGGAAAGGTGCAGAGGATATTGTTTTTGCAAGTATAGATGGGGCAGAGCCTGCTAAATTTTATTTAAACAGTGCGCCAGCACATACTTCCTATCCTACTGTAGCGATTAAAATGGAAGGCGAAGCTTCAGAAGATACAGTGATTATTAAAGATGAAAATAAAGTAGAACTTGGATGCTTAGAAGAATCCAATCATCGCGTCATAAATAAATACATCCTTCCAGGGCAAGTTGAAAGTTGCCAACTTGTTATGGGTATGACAGCCCTAAAACCAGGAAGTGTATGGAACACAATGCCTTGCCATACACATGATAGACGTATGGAAGTTTATCTCTACTTTGAAATGCCAGAGGATGCTTTTGTGATGCACTATATGGGCGAGCCACAAGAAACAAGACATCTTGTCGTAAGAAATGAAGAAGCAGTTATTTCACCAAGCTGGTCGATTCATGCAGGAAGCGGTTCAAGAGCCTATACTTTCATTTGGGGCATGGTAGGAGAAAATCAAGAGTTTACAGATATGGATGCCGTAGAGAATAAGGAACTTCGTTAATGATATAAGAGTAGAAAGTAAGGAGGATGCAAGATGAGTATTATGAATAGTTTTTCGTTAGAAGGTAAGATTGCTCTTGTAACAGGTGCATCTTACGGCATTGGTTTTGCTATTGCTAAAGCTTATGCTAAGGCGGGAGCAACTATTTGTTTTAATGACTTAGATCAGGAGAAAGTGGATAAGGCATTAGAAGCTTATACAGCAGAGGGGATTCATGCACAGGGTTACGTATGTGATGTAACAGATGAAGAGGCTGTAAAAGTTATGGTAGATGCTATTGAAAGAGAAGTAGGTGTTATCGACATCTTAGTGAATAATGCAGGGATTATTAAAAGAATACCGATGCATGAGATGAGTGCTAAAGACTTTAGACAGGTAATAGATGTAGATTTAAATGCTCCTTTTATTGTATCAAAAGCAGTCATTCCATCTATGATTCAAAAAGGTGGTGGAAAAATCATTAATATCTGCTCTATGATGAGTGAACTAGGGCGTGAAACTGTATCGGCTTATGCAGCAGCTAAGGGTGGACTCAAGATGCTTACTAAGAATATAGCTTCTGAATATGGTGAGTTTAACATTCAGTGTAATGGTATTGGACCTGGCTATATTGCAACACCACAGACAGCACCACTTAGAGAGCTACAGCCTGATAACACAAGACATCCATTTGACCAATTCATTATTGCGAAGACACCAGCAGCACGCTGGGGGACACCAGAAGATTTAATGGGCCCTGCTATCTTCCTTGCATCTGATGCTTCTAATTTTGTGAATGGGCATGTGCTTTATGTAGATGGCGGTATTTTAGCTTACATTGGTAAACAACCTAAATAAAAGGAGATTAAAATGTTTACAATTCGAATTGAAGATGGAAAGGGACATATACTTGCCCAAAATCAAGGTAATAAAGAAGTGGGCCTTGTCTATGAAAATGCTTATCAAGAAGGGGATATACTTATTGTAGAAAGTGATAAAGAAGATTTCTTTTGTGTTTTACAATTAGATGATGCTATTGGAGAATCCTTTGTCTATTTGCAAAAAGGCATCTTACGCTATGAAGTGCCTTTTGGAGAAAAGAAAGTTTGCTATTCACCTAAAGCTTTTAGTGGTAATAGACACCTGCTTAAAATAAGAGAAGCTACTAAAGAAGAGAAGGATGTTTATAAAAATCTTGCATTGAATAAGTATGATCAACATGGCGAGGTGAATTGCTTCCCACATGCTAGTGCAAATGTTGAAACAAGAGGAGAATCTGTATTTGCAGCTAAAAATGCCATTAACGGCAATTGTGAAAATCATTCCCATGGCTATTGGCCTTATGAATCATGGGGAATCAATCGAGATCCTAATGCCTGCATGAAAATAGATTTTGGTAGAAAAGTATGTATAGACTACATTAGAATGTATACAAGAGCTGATTTCCCACATGATGCTTGGTGGAAACAGGTAACGTTTAAATTCTCAGATGGTAGTACCCTCGTATGGGAATTAGAAAAAACAGATCATGCACACGAAATAAGATTTAAGAAAAAATGTGTAGAGTGGCTAGAGCTTGGTGATTTAATTAAGGCAGAGGATCCGTCACCATTTCCAGCCTTATCACAGTTAGAAGTATATGGCGCCGAGTTAGATTCACAAGAGTAGAACATAATAGATAAGATAAAATAAAATAAGGGATAAGCTTTAGGGTTATCCCTTATTTTGTTATAATAAAGTTATCTCATAAATAAATTTAAACAATAGTAAAGTATAGTTTATAAGGAACTACACAGGGTAACGGTCTGACGGGCTATATGACTCATCCAGTTAGGATATCTTAACATTTACATAAGAAAAGCGAAATTTGATTTTCTGTAATTAGAAGAAACTTCTCTACAACAAGCTGACAGAGGAAGAAAAACAATGACTGCCCCAAAAGGTGAGATGAGAAAGAAAGAACATTTTGAAGCCAGCAGGGGTGTTTCAAGTTGGATCATCGAGAGTTTAGCTAGAAGATAGCGGCTGTTTTTTTACTATTGTCGAGTTTTAACCATATACATTAAAGATAGGAGCGAATAGGATGAAAGCTAAAGCAAAAGTCCCTATAAATTGTTTGTTTCAGGCGTGCTATAATCCGGAGTTAGAAGTAGAAATCAGCAAATGTAAAGAAAAATGTTACAGGTATAATCAACTAAATCCAAACGACCGGGAAACTCAGCGAAAAATGCTTGCTGAAATATTAGGTAGAATGGGAGACAACGTAATATTTACCCCGCCGTTTTGGTGTGATTACGGATATAACATTTCGGTTGGCGATTATTTTTATGCAAACCATAATTTGATCATTACAGACGGAGCACAAGTATCATTCGGAAACAATGTTTTTATTGCTCCGAACTGTTGTTTTACAACCGCCGAACACGCCATCGACCCAGAACAACGTAAGGCAGGTATGGAAATTGCAAAGCCGATTACCATTGGCAATAATGTTTGGATTGGGGCAGGGGCAACTATTCTCGCGGGCGTAACCATTGGAGACAATTCAGTTATCGGAGCAGGAAGTGTGGTTTCAAAATCCATACCAAGCAATGTAGTTGCTGTAGGTGTACCTTGCAGAGTGATGAGAAAAATCACAGAGGAAGATAAATACCGCTATCCTGTATACAAGGGGGATTGAGAACTTGTTAAATAAACTTGCAACTCTATATGAACAATGGTTAATTCGACTTGTATGATAGAGAGTAAAGGCTGGGTGGAACCCATTTACTGTTAGGAGACCGTTTCAAGGTGTGTGTAGTTCTTTGTAAACTGCCTTAAAGAACATAATAAAGATGACTAGATTTAAAAAGTTATTCTGGAAATGGTAGGGCGATGTTCTTTATGAATTGAAGATAGAAGATTAAGGGAAAGGATGAGCGTATATGGATATACAAATTAGGGAAGGTATCATTTCAGATTCCCATGCAATTGGCCAGATTACGCAGTATGAGTTAGGTTATATGTGTGGTGAAGAGTTGCTTAAAATAAAATTGCAAGCTGCTCTTGCAAGTGAGAGGGAGAAGGTATTTGTAGCCCTTTGTGATGAGCAAGTCGTGGGTTATATACATGCGGAGAATTATGAGGTACTTTATTATCCATCTATGAAAAACCTACTAGGTTTTGCAGTGCTAAGAGATTATCAAAGAAAAGGGATAGGAGCAAGGCTATTAAATGCAGTAGAGGAGTGGGCTAAGGAGACGGGTGCATATGGTGTGAGACTTAACTCTGGGAAGATAAGGAGAGATGCACATGCTTTTTACCGCTTACGAGGATATGATTCAGAGAAGGAACAGATTAGATTTATAAAGAAACTACAGTAAAAAATTTGATAAATTGTAAAAAACACAGGACATAAATAGTCCTGTGTTTTTAGTTTGGATTTTATGGAGTATATATTAGTTAGTTTTAGTTGTTGCTTCAGTTGTAAGTGGAGCTTCTTTGGTTTCTGCTAATAAGTAGTCATTGATATAAGCTTTTGCAACTTCTAATGTGAAAGCTTGAGAGTCTTCACCTGTTGTACGATCATAAACTTCTTTATGTACCTCATTGTTTGATAAGATACGGATGCTTAAGAATGGAATATTATAAGTTGCTGCGATTTGAGCTGCAGCTGCTGTTTCCATTTCTTCTGCAGATGTTCCTAATGTTTCATTAAGCCATAAGATACGGTCGATTTCTTTATTCCATTCGTCTGCTGAACCTACAGTTCCTTCTACTATTTTACCTTTTGTATAAGTATCTTTTACACTATTTGCTGCGGCAAGAAGTGTTTCATCAGCTGGGAAGCTTCCTACTTCTGTCCATTCACCAGTTTCTTTGTCTATAATTTCAAGTGTCATAGGTTTCCATGTTGTTGGGTGGATACCATCGCCTTTTTCTGTAAAGTCTGTTTTAAATGCACCCATATTTACAACTTCTTTACCAAGTACAATGTCATATTTGTGAAGTTCCGGATCATGTCCACCAGCTGTACCTTGGTTGATGATGGCTACTGGATTGAAATGTTCGATTGCAAGTGTAGTAGAAGCTGCTGCATTAACCATACCGATACGTGTTCTAGAGATGACTACAGGGTAGCCATTTAATGTACCTTTTGTATATTTCCAAACGCCTAAAGTAATATCTTCAGGATTTTCAAGTGCTGCCATCATGATTTCAGTTTCAACATCCATTGCACCTTGGATAAGAAGTGGTCTTTGTACTGCTTCTACAAGTTGAACTGCTGGAATCACTTCTTTATTAACTGAACTTGCTGGTGCTGCACCCATCATAACTGCGCCCATAGATACTACTGCAAAAAGTGTCATAGATTTTTTAATTAATTTATTCATGTCTTTATCTCCTCTAATTGTAATTCCGTCTAGTTATGAACTTATTATATAAGCAGAATTTTAAAGAGTCAACAAAAAAAACGAACATTTTTTTATTTTAAAAATAAATAGTTCGGATAAAGCCGTTGGAAATTAAAAGAAAGAGATGCATTGTTAGATAAGTAGTTTTAATAGTGATACAATTTAAATAGCTATAGGCGCGCTAAGAAATAAAGGGGAATAGAATGAAGTATATGCATTTTAAAAAATCTTGTGCATACATAGTTTAAATAGATGCAGCTATTTCTTGCTACAAACTTTTTCTATGATGATGATTTACCTTATGCACCTTTAATGAGGCATCTTTTACAGTATGAAGAAAGGATATGGGGTTGTAAAAGTTAGGGAGGATGACAATAGGAGTTTGGCAGAAGTATTTTGAGGGAGGAGTAGGAAAGGAAGCGAAGCGATAAGATGATTAATCTTATTAAACCAGAAAAATTAAAAAGTGGAGATAAAATTGCAAAGGTAAGTCTGTCCTGGGGAGGTGCAGGAGAGCCTAACTTGTGATGGCGATATGAACAGGGAAAGAGAAGGCTAGAGGAGCCTTTGGTCTAAGAGTAGTAGAGATGCCTAGCACATTAAAGGAATTTTTAGCTGTATTGGCGGAGATGATAGCCTAAGGTTACTACCTTATATAATGTAAGTTTTGGACATTGTGAGCCTAAGTGTTGTTTGCCCTATGGAGCAAAGGCAAAATCAACTGTATCTATAAAAGTTTTGAAATTCTGGAATCAGGGTGTAGATAAAAATAAAAAAAGATAAACTTAACAAATATGCTAAGTTTATCTTTTTTATGTAAGATGTTTCTTAAGCTTCAATTTCAATAGCACTTACTGGACAGCCATCTTTAGCAGCTTCTGCATCGTCACAAACTTCAGCTGTAAGCTCACCTTCAATAGCAACTGCTAAACCATCATCTTCTAGTGAAAAAACTTCAGGGCATGTACTTTCACAAAGTCCACATCCGATACAAATATCTTTATCTACTCTTGCTTTCATTTCTTTAATCCTCCTAAGTAATGGATTTTTCATATCTCATTTTTGAAATTTATTTAAAAGAAATTTTAACTAATAATTATTATTTTAAAGATATTATATGCAATTACTGTGTGTTTGTCAATTGGTCTTTTAATAAATTTGAGTATTGCTTTTTTATTAGTATGAAGTTAAATTAAAAACATCATACTAAAAACATTAGACATGAATTTAAAGACAACTTAAGGAGTAACGTATGAATATTATTATTGATGAGAGGACAGAAAGTCACATGCTTTGCCATGATGATGACTTTTTTAAAGGATGGAAAGCAACCTTTGAAATGATTGCGGCAAAAGGGATATTTAATAACTTTAAAGAGCTAGTAGAAAGACTAGAAGTAGTGTGCGATGAACCTATAGGTTACTGTAGCTTGGTTGAAACAACAGATGAAGATGAAGTGGTTTATGCTAAACGCTTGGAAAGAGAACTTTATACACGTTTTGTTAAGGGCCGTAAGCCAAAAGAAGTAAATCAAGTGATGATGGTATTTAGAAAAGTAGAAGAAGAGCAAGATACTTATAGATTGATTACGATGTATCCTGGCTTCCCGTCAGAGAAAGAGCCACAGGATTTAAATATAGCTTCAAAAGAAGAACTGATGCGTAGTTTAGACTTTTGGTCTAAAAAAGCATTAATTTATAATGAGCAAATTATAGAAGTTGGAAGTGATAAACCTTATTGTCCATACCGTAATCTGTATTATATTTTTGACTAGTAAAAAGAAGACTGTTCTAAAAGGTAGAAGTCCTCTTTTGGCTAAATTTTTGCGCGAAAGAGTAGATTTAATGCAGCTTTCAATATAAAATGAGGTTATAAAGTAGCCCTTAGACAGTATGCATATCAAGTAGAAGGTAACCTTTCATAAGGGTTACCTTTTTGTGTTATAATAATCCTAGAAAAATAAGATAAAAAGGAGAGCAGCGATGTTTACTCACTATACAAATGAATTTAAAAAATTACAGACATTACTTTATAACTATGTACAGGAAGAAGAGGGGCAAGATAAAGCAAGCAAAGAAGCTTTAATTACTTACTTAAATGAGCAAGATATGGAGTTTATAAAATGCGTACAAGTTATTTTACATGTAGGAAGAAATCCTGAAAATAAGGGAGAGGACCCACAAGCACTTTATGAGAAGACCATGAATGCTTTTAATATGCTTAAAGGATGGCGACCACAAGACATAGAAGTAAGACATATGGTGATTAAAATTCCTTTAGATGTTTATTTTGCTACTGGACTTAAAGTCTTAGGCATCGAGCTATAAGGAGGAAACGATAAGCTAACTACTTTTAATGGCAAAGCTTTCTGGAATAAAGGATGCGAGGTACAAATCTTAAATGCTAGGAAGCCTTATAGCAAAAAGTGTTAGGTGCAAAGATACTTACAGCGTATGTGTTAAGTGATAACAAAGATTCTTACAAGGTAGCTAGAAAAAATGATTTTAAATATCAATTTGCCTTATAAGAATGAAGGGATGTAGAAGGAGCTTATACGAAATGCTAGAAAAAATAAAAAGCTTATTAACAAGAGAAGATTTATTAGGTGGCCACTTTGGGATAGAACGAGAAGGGTTAAGATGTGAAATTTCAGGCAAGCTAGCACTTACACCTCATCCAGAGGTTTTTGGAGAAAAACTACGTAATCCTTATATCACCACAGACTTTTCAGAAAGTCAATTAGAACTGATTACACCAGCTATGGATACGTTAGAACAGACTTATGACTTTCTAAGTGAACTGTATGATATAGCGGTTATGGAAATTGGAGATGAATACATATGGCCTCAGTCTATGCCATGTATTATTCCAGAAGATAAAAAAATACCTATTGCACGTTTTTGTAAATGTCCACCAGGTGTAGATGCTGAAAGCTACAGACAGAAACTTATGCTTAAATACGGTGGAAAAAAACAGCTTGTATCAGGTATTCATTATAATTTTTCTTTTAAAGAGAGCTTAATTCAAAAGCTTCATACAGCCTATGCGCCTCAGTTAGATACTAAAAGCTTTAAAAATAGCCTTTACTTAAAGGTAACACGTAACTACTTACGTTATAGATGGCTGATTATTTATTTATTAGGCAGTACAAGTACGATGCATGAAACCTATGTAGAAGCTTGTGGTAAACAGCTTAAGAAAATTTCTTCAGACAGCTTCTCAAGTGATGGTGCCCTATCTTATCGTAATGGAGAGTGTGGTTATCAGAATAAAACAGCTATTTTTCCTAACTATGATAGTGTAGGTGAACATATTGCGAGTTTAGAGCGTTTTATTCAAGAAGGGACTATTGAAAGCCATAAAGAGCTTTATAGTCAAATCCGTTTAAAGGCAAAAGATAATGGGAATTTATTAGAATCTCTTCAGAAGGATGGTATATGTTATCTAGAGTACAGAAGTATTGATATTAATCCATTCGACAGAGCAGGGATTAGTTTAAATGACTTATATTTTATGCAGCTCTTTAATCTTTACTTATTATTTAAAGAAGAAAGCGATTATACACTTTGGCAAGAAGAAGCTCTTGAAAACCAAAAAGCCATTGCTACGCATGGTCAAAAGGAACTTCAGCTTAAAAAAGATGGAAACCTTGTACTTAAAGAAGACTGGGGTATGGAGATGCTGCAAGAAATGAGAAAGCTTAATGATACTTTAGGATTAGATAAACAAGATGTCATTGAGATAATGGAAAAACGTCTTAAAGATTATCAGCTTACCTATGCTTATCAGCTTGTAGAAGCTGTTAAACGTGAGGGGTATGTAGCAGCTTGCTTAAACCTTGCAAAGCAGTATAAAGATGAGGCTTATAAGGCACGTTTTATATTTAAAGGTTATGAGGATATGGAGCTTTCTACACAGATTCTTCTAAAAGAAGCTGTTAAAAGAGGGATTACAATAGAACTTCTAGATCGTGCCGATAACTTTGTAGCACTTAAAAAATATGGTGAAACAGAGTATGTAAAACAAGCAACTAAAACAACAAAAGATAACTATATAAGTGTATTACTTATGGAAAATAAAGTAGTGACTAAAAAGATTCTGAAAGATAAGGGGATAAATGTACCAATGGGGAGTGAATGGTACCAGTTAGAAGATGCCCTTTGCCATCTTTCAGATCTTAAAAACAAACCCATTGTCATTAAACCTAAATCTACTAATTTCGGTAAAGGCATAAGTATCTTCCCAGGAGGGACTAAGGAAGAAGACTTAGAGAGTGCTTTTAAAGAAGCCTTTAAACATGATAATACTGTACTTGTAGAAGAGTTTATAAAAGGCAAGGAGTATCGTTTCCTTGTTATAGGAGAAGAAGTGGTAGGCATCCTGTACAGAGTACCTGCTAATGTGGTAGGAGATGGGGTACATACCATTAAAGAATTAGTGAGTCTTAAGAACCAAGATCCATTAAGAGGGAAAGGGTACCGTAGGCCACTGGAGAAAATTCATTTAGATGAAACAGCACGTCTATTTTTAAAGGCACAAGGACTTGATTTTGAATCTATACCTGAAGAAGGCAGATGTATTTATTTGAGAGAAAACTCTAACATTAGCACAGGTGGAGACAGTATAGATTATACGGATCTTATTTGTGACCATTTTAAACAGCTTGCAGTAGAAGCAAGTCATGCAGTAGGTGCTAAAATATGTGGCGTAGATATGATGATTGAAAATGTAGCAGATAGTAAGAGCAGTTATGCAGTAATTGAGCTCAACTTTAATCCAGCTATCCATATTCACAGTTATCCTTATAAAGGAAAAGAAAGAAATATTGCGCATAAGATTTTAAAGCTTTTAGGATTCTTAGAAAAAAGACCTTGTTAGATTATTCCAGTATGAATAGGAAGTAAGCTTTGTATACTAAGGTATAATAGAAACTATGTGTATACAAAGGGGGCATCAGGATGACACAAGCACGTAGGCACCCTGTAAAGAAATGGATTTTATGGATCATAATGATGAGTATTATAGCAGGTAGTGGTGTTTTAGTTTATGGCGCTAATTATTTTTACAATTTGGCACTTAATCCTACTATTTCTAAAGAAGCTATTTTTGGCAGTGCGTCTGGTAAACATACAGACTTAGATAAAGAGGTAGCAAGTCGGTGGTTTGAAGAGGATGCTGGGTATGAGGATGTCTATATGACTTCTTATGATGGACTAAAATTGCATGCTTATGAAATAGAAAATGAAAAGCCTTCAGATACATGGGTTATAGAGGTACATGGCTATATGGGAGAAGGCAAAGATATGGCAAGATGTAGTAGAGTGTACTATGAAGATGGTTACAATTTACTGATTCCTGACCTACGTGGGCAGGGAAAAAGCGAGGGAGAATATGTAGGGATGGGATGGCATGACAGACTCGATATGCTTGGGTGGATTGACTATCTTATCCAAAAGAACCCAAAAGTTCAAATTGTACTCTATGGCGTTTCAATGGGCGGTGCTACTGTTATGATGACTGCTGGAGAGTCTTTGCCCTCTAACGTAAAAGCCATTATAGAAGATTGTGGTTATACCACGGCATGGGATGAGTTCTCCTATAATTTGGAGACACTTTTTGAACTGCCTACTTACCCTCTTATGCCTGTAGCTAATTTAGTTACTAAAGCAAGAGCAGGCTATTTTCTATCTGAAGCATCTGCCATTAAGCAGGTAGCCAAGTCTAAAACACCTATTTTATTTATTCATGGAGAAGAAGATACCTTCGTACCTTTCTTTATGCTAGATGAAGTTTATGGTGCCGCTAACTGTCCTAAAGAAAAGCTAGTGGTACATGGAGCAGCTCACGCTGCTTCGGCAGAGATGGAGCCAGAGCTTTATACCCAAACCATTAAGAATTTCCTTGCCAAATATCTTAATGACTAGAAAAAACTAAATAAAGATAAAACCAAATAAGAAGCGTTGCTTAGTTAATCCCTAAGCACGCTTCTTATTTGGTTTTATTGATACCCATCTAAGTATTTAAGAAATGCATTATCCTCATCAATAAAGATTGTTTTACCTTCTAAGCCTTTATAAGCATTCATACGTTGGATAAAACGGTAGAATTCCAGATCTTTTGTTAGAGAACTTTGATAAATTTCTAAAGCTTCACGTTCTGCTTCAGCACGAATAATGGCGCTTTCTTCTGTAGCTTTAGCAATAATTTCTTTTTCACGTCTATTAGTTTCAGAAGTCGATTTAGTGTAGTAAGCATCTCCTTCAGCACGTAGACGTTCGCTTTCTTTTTGAATTTCTTTACTCATTTTATCCTCAATACTTGCAATATTGGATTGAGGGAAGTTTTTACGATAGATACCAATGTCAGCTACTTCAATACCATATTGAACAACTAAAGTTTTATTAAGTTCCTGACGACGTTCTTCCATCATATCAGACATAATGGTATCATCAAAGAATTGGTCAAAAGTAAGTTTGTTGGCAGATTGGATAACAACAGGATAAACGTTATCATCCATAAGCTGATTGAGTTTGGATAAAGACCCAACTTTCATTTTATAAATAGCAGGGTTTTCAATACGATATTGAGCGTACATTTGGATGTCTAATTTTCGCTTGTCGCTTGTATTGATGGTTTCAGGTGTTGAAGTATAAGTTAAATATTTTGCACTATATTTTTCTACCTGGTCTATAAAAGGTGCCTTAAAGAGAAGACCTCTTTCACTAACAAGGCTTACATTTTGAAGAGATTCGTATTGTTTTAAACCTTCTGATACAATATCATATTTACCTTCACGAATAACAGCTGATTTAATAGCACCAAAGCGCTGAATAGTAGCAACTTCATCAGGTTCTACAATATAAATACTATTAGCAACTAAAAAGAGTGCTACAATGCCTACAAAGGTACAAGTAATTTTAAATTTAATTTTCATCTGTTTTTCCTCCTTCTAAAGTTGCCTTTTTGGAAGATGTATTAGGGACATTATAAAACTTCAGGAAATTACTATTGTTGGTTTGGTCAATAATGAGTTCATTGTTATTGAAAACTTCTTGCATAGCTTCAAGATAGTATTTTTCTTTAACTACATTAGGATTTTTTAGGTATTCACTATAGAGCGCTTCAAATTCTGCAATGTCTGCTTTAGCAGCAGCAATGACTTCAGCACTATAACCTTTAGCATCTTCATAAAGTTTAGTCGCTTCAGCTTCAGCCTTAGGAATAACTGTGTTAGCATATTTTTGAGCTTCTTCTTCTTTTCCCTGTTTGTATTGGTTGGCTTCTTCTACTTTTTGTCTTGTTTCTTCTACAGCAGGAAGAAGAGAAACGTTTTGAGTGGTCACTTGAACAATTTTAATACCGGTGTTGTATTTATCTAGTTTCTTTTGAAATTTTGGTAAGATAGCCTCATCAATAAGTTCTTTATTTTGCAAAGCTTCATCAATAGTAAAGCTTGGAAGTGTATTTCTTACAACGTCTTCAAGGGCAAGGCGCATGGTATCTTCTACGTCATCTACTTCATAGAGTAGATCGATAGGATCTGCTACTTGGTATCTTACAATAAGGTTAAGCAGGATAATAGAGGCATTATTGCTTTTAGCTTCAATAATCACTTGTTCTTCAGCATCTTCATCTGAATAAGTAGGATCTGTTAGTGTATTACCTGCTGTTGCAGTACGGAAACCATACTCCATTTTATAAATAGTCTGTACATCTACCTTTTGCACACGGTCAATGAAAGGCAGTTTAAAGTGGATACCAGCTTGTTCATTAACACCTTGGATAGCACCAAAACGTGTAATAACTCCTACGGTACCTGTTTCTAAGCGGTAAATAGAGCCAACTGCTAAAATAATCAGGAGCAAAATAGCTACAACAATTGTAGTAGCATATTTAAAATTTTTGCTGAAGTTTTGCATTTTCTGCTTAAAGTTTACGTCTATAACAACATTATCATTTGGATTGTTAAAATCCATATTTTATCAACCTCCTTTAAGAACATAATTGAATTATAATATAAAAGTATAAAATATTCATTAATTTTTGTCATAGAGTAAAAGGAAATCATCTTACGAGAATGTAAGAATATTGTTAGATAAAACCATAAGACTTTTAAGAAAGAATTGTTATAATAGAACTATATTAAAAAGCGAGGGGGAAATAAAATGAGGAAAATAATAGGACGTACACTTCAAGCAGTAGTAGCTATAGGTATTTTATGCTGCTTTCTTATTATGGCTGTAGGATATACAGGTTTTAAGGAGAAATTAGAAGTAGTACCTTTAGAAGAAAAAGTAGCTTCTCTCCAAGCTGATGAAGACTATGTGCCACTTAAACAAATTGATGAGGATTTCTTAAAGGCTATTGTAGCAGTAGAAGATAGAAGATTTTTTGAACATGGGGCATTAGACCTTATTTCGCTAGTAAGGGCAGTTGTAACCAATTTAGAATCTGGTCAGATTGTAGAAGGGGGAAGTACCATTACGCAGCAGTTGGCTAAAAATATGTATTTTTCAGGTGAGAAAAAAATAATGCGTAAAGTAGAAGAGATGTTTATGGCGTATCACATAGAACAAAATTATGTAAAACAGGATATACTAGAGTTATATGTTAATATGATTTACTTTGGAGATGGTTACTATGGTATTAAAGAAGCTAGTGAAGGCTATTTTAATAAAGCACCTGGGGATTTAGATTTCAATGAAGCCACACTTCTTGCAGGATTACCACAGTCACCAAGCCGTTATGCTTTAAGTACCAATTATGAACTTGCAAAAAAGAGACAAACACAAGTGATTGCCTCTTTAAGTAATTAACGGCCTGTAAGCCATTTATGAGTATATTCAAATAAGTAAGTAATAAAGAGTGCAACAAGGCACCCAAGTACCACACTCACCATACGCTCAAAAGCGCTAATGAGTGAGTGGTCATTAAGCTGTTGAACAAGAACAATAATGAGAGCAGCTAGTGCAGAACGCGTTGCAGTACCTAACTGAATCCTATAGCAGATTAAAATAGTAGTGACTACCCCTATACTCATCATTAGGAGATTAGGAGGATGAATGATAAAAAGAAGAAGGCCTACTAGAGAGCCAGTAATATTTGCTTTCATACGGTCAATGGGAAGTTTCTTACAATCTAAGTCATCCGGTGAGATGACAAGAAGCACGGAAACAATACTCCAATAAAAGCGATATTCTGGAAATAGCCAATAGAAGAAATAGCATAAAACTAAGCCTAGTAAACATTTCAGCACATAAATTATAAATTCAATGGTAAGCCAAGAAGGTTTTGACATATGTATTCGCCTCTTTTAATAAGATTTAGTTTATTTTAGTTTAAATTTAAATTAATGTAAATATGTTTTATAAAAGGTGTAAGATAGAGAGGTATTAAAAAGTTTATGTATAAAGGATGAAGGATTTACAGTATGAAAACAACATTATTTACGACGAATTTAGAAGCAAGAACGATTCAAAGAGGAGAGGATAGGGATTACTTTATTGAGACCTTATCCTACCCAGTAAATTTAGAATTGACTCACCCTCTTATGTCACGTCTTCAATTTCCTAAATCAAGAGCAGTCTTAGTACGTACATCGCCTTATAGACAAGATGTAACGATTCATATTATGAGGGATGTAGACCTATATTCAAGCTTTGCTAATTTTGAAATAGATTTAAAGGGGCATATTTTAAATATACAGAAGGAAGAAGGTTATATCCGACTGTTTCTAGAAGAGCGTGCATAAAAAGTAGAAAGAGTGTACATAATAATGTTATCTTAAATCTACTTGAAGGATGATGGCTATGACACTTATGAAGAACCTAAAGGAAACTGCCCAAAAGGAAATGAAAGATGCAGTAGATATTACAAAACTTACTGCTGAAAATATTAAACAAGAAGTTAAGCAAGAATTTAATAAACAAAAAATCCAAAGTAAAATGGAACATATGCAAACAGCTTATCATGAAATAAAAGAAGATGTAAAAGAAGAAATCAAAGATTTCTTTCATTAGTTAAAAGACCTAATAGACTATTGTAAAAGTACAATAGTCTATTTTTTATATCAGGTTATTTTTAAACAACTCCTATAATATACATAAAATATAGGTTTTCCAAATGATTTAGGGGGGATAACGTGAACCGTATTGCCAGGAAGTCTATCAGTGTTTTTGTATCATTACTCATGATAATGTCTTTTGCTATGCCAACATGGGCAAGAGATAGAGCAGCAAAGGAAATGACGCTCACTATACTTGGCACAAGTGACATGCATGGAAATTTGACAAGTTGGTCTTATGAAGCCAATAAGGACTATGCTAATAGTGGATTTGCTAGAACCGCTACATTGGTGAAAGAGACTAAGGCACAAAACCCTAATACACTCGTAATTGACAATGGAGACACCATTCAAGGAACAATCTTAACAGATGACTTATATAATTCAGATTTAACAAAACCTAATCCAGTTATGGACATTATGAATGTGATTGGTTATGACAGCATGACCCTTGGCAACCATGAATTTAATTTTGGAACAGAAATGATTAAGAAGATTGAAAAAGAAGCCGATTTTCCGATTTTAAGTGCCAATACTTATGTAAAAGAGACAGGGCAAAATTTTGTTACACCTTATATCGTAAAAGAAGTAGGGGATGTTAAAGTAGGTATTTTAGGGCTAACTGTGCCTTCTATTCCTAGATGGGATGCAAATAAAGAAGGTGTAAAAGATTTAGAGTTTAAGCATATGGCCGATGAAGCTGAAAAGTATGTGAAGATTCTTAAAGAAAAAGAACAAGTAGATGTCATCGTTGCTACAGCTCATGCTGGCCTTGAAAGCAGACATGAAGCAGATGGTAGCGATTCAGCAAAACTTGTAGCTGAAAGATGCCCAGAAATCGATGCATTCCTGATTGGGCATGACCATGAAACAGTTCAAGAAGAGATTAATGGTGTAACTATTGCTGCACCTATGAAAGATAGAGAAGTCGTACGCTTTGATATTCAGCTTATTAATAAAGATGGTAAATGGGAAGTAAAACATACATCTTCTACTATTTTACCACTTAAAGATTATGAACCAGACCCAGTTACAACAAAAGCCACAGAAAAATATCATAATGAAACAATGGAATTCTTAAAAGACTCTATTGGCGAGGCTACAGAAGATTTCCATCCAGCTCCAGAAGTAAAAGGCATTCCAGAAGCACAAGTAAGAGATACAGCACTTATTGATCTTATTAATAAAGTACAGTTAGAAGCAACAGGTGCGGATGTAGCTGCAGCAGCACTTTTTAGATCTACTTCTAATTTACCAAAAGGTGAGTTAAACTTTGCTAATGTATTTGATATTTATCAATATGCCAATACTTTAGTAGGGGTAGAAGTAACAGGTAAAGAATTAAAAGCTTATATGGAATGGTCAGCTGCTTATTACAATACTTATAAACCAGGTGATTTGACCATTAGCTTTAATCCAACTATTCGTGGCTATGCTTATGATATGTTTGAAGGCGTAGACTATGAGATTGATATTAGTAAGCCAGTAGGTAGTCGTATTACAAATGTTATGTATAAAGGCGAGCCTCTTGCAGACGATACAGTGCTTAAACTTGCTATTAATGATTACCGTTATAGTGGGATTGGCCCAGATGGTGAAAAGATTCTATCAGGGACACCTTATATGGAATCTGCACCAAAAGCACTTAGAACGTATATTAAAGAGTACATTGAAAAAGAAGGTACAATGACTCCAGTTACAAACAACAACTGGAAGATTATCGGAACCAATTGGGATGAAGAGCTTCACACCATAGCAGTAAAAGCTGTCAATGATGGTGTACTGACTATTCCAAAATCATCAGATGGTCGTACAGAGAATGTAAGAGCCATTACAGAAGCAGATTTGATTCATGCAGGGCTTCATCCAACTTATAAAGACTATATGGCAGTCATCCACACTAATGATACGCATACACGTATTGAAGCAGGAGACGGAATGGGATTTGCACGTGTTGCAACTAAAGTGAATAATATGCGTGAAAGTTATGGCGAAGATCATGTACTTGTACTTGATGCAGGGGATACACTTCATGGACTTCCGATTGTAACCACAACAAAAGGTGAAGCTATGACAAAGATTTTAAACACTATTGGGTATGATGCTATGGCATCAGGTAACCATGATTATAACTATGGCTATGAACGCCTTGTGGAACTTGATAAAATTATGGGTGGAAAAGTTTTATCTGCTAACGTTATGAAAGATGATGGCACACCACTTCTTACACCTTATATCATTAAAGAAGTAGCAGGTAAAAAGGTTGCTATTTTTGGACTTTCTACAGAAAGCACAACGTATCAAACACATCCTAAAAATGTAGCAGGACTTACCTTTAAATCACCTAGTGAAGTAGCGGGAGAAATGGTGAAAGAACTTGAAGATAAGGCAGATATAATTATTGCCCTTACACATTTAGGTTCCTATGAAGATGAAGCAGTAGAAACAAGTTTTGATGTAGCTGAAAAGGTAAAGGGAATCGACCTTATTGTAGATGGACATAGTCACACTGTTTTACCAGAAGGTAAGAAAATAGGGGATACCCTTATTGTTCAAGCTGGAGAGTATATAGAGCAACTTGGCCAGGTTAATTTCTATTTCAAAGAAGATGGTACCTTTGATATAGTACCAGTGCTTCTTACAAAACAAGAGGGAATGAGTCTTAGTGAAGATGATGCTGTAAAAGCAGTCATTGAAGAAATTAAGAAAGATTTTGAAGTGATTACTTCAGAAGTAGTAGGCCAAACAGATATGAAACTTGTAGGTGAAAGAGAAGTTGTGCGTAAAGGTGAAAGTAATTTAGGTAACCTTATAACCAATGCACTTCTTGAAACTACAGGAGCAGATGTAGCCCTTACAAATGGCGGAGGGATTCGTGCTTCTATAGAAAATGGCGATATTACAAAGAAAGATGTTATTACTGTTTTACCATTTGGTAACTATGGTGTTATGATTGAAGTAACAGGTCAGGACATTAAAGATGCCCTTGAAGTAGGCGTAGCTAAATACCCAGAAGCAAACGGCGCCTTTAGCCATGTAGCTGGCATGAGATATACCTTTGATCCTTCAAAGGAAGTAGGTAGCAGAGTGGTAGAAGTTTTAGTAGGTGGCAAGCCGCTTGACCTTAAAGCAACTTATAAGCTCGCAACCAATGACTTTATTGCAGCGGGTGGTGATAACTACACCATGTTTGCAGAATGTAAGAGCTTAGGAGAATTCTCTGCTCTTGATGAAATTGTTATTGAGTATTTGCAAACAAAGGGAACAGAAGGTACTGAGCTTCAAAATAGAATTAATGTTGTAGAACCAGAAGCCGAAACACAGCCAGTAGAGCTTGGTCAGGCAGCATAGGCTTATTCGTTTCATTTAATTTTATACAAACTAGGGAAGGTGCAGCGTGCGGACTGAATAGTCGTAGGCTGCGCTTTTCATTTCTTATATTTTTATGACATGAGCAAAAGACGCAGAAGCATATAGTATAAAGAGTGTAAAATCACAGTAGAGGAGTGAAATAAAATGGATTTAAAAGGAACGAAAACAGAAAGTAATTTACTTGCAGCTTTTATAGGAGAATCACAAGCGACAAATAAATATACATATTATGCGTCTAAAGCTAAAAAAGAAGGTTATACTCAAATTGCAGCTATTTTCGAAGAAACAGCGAGCAATGAAAGGCAGCATGCAAAAATCTGGTTCAAACTGCTTCATGAAGGTATTGGGGAGACGAAAGAGAACTTACAAGATGCAGCAGCTGGAGAAAATTATGAATGGACAGACATGTATAAGAACTTTGCTCAAGAAGCAAGAGAAGAAGGCTTTAACCACATTGCCTTTTTATTTGAAGAAATTGCTAAAATTGAAAAAGAGCATGAGGAGCGTTATAGAAAACTTTATCAAAATCTAGATACCAATCAAGTATTTCATAAAGAAGAAAAGGTGCAATGGATTTGTAGAAATTGCGGACATATTCATGAAGGACCAGAAGCACCAAAAGTATGTCCAGTCTGTGTACATCCACAAGCTTATTTTGAAGTCAGAGCAATCAATTACTAAGGGGATTGCTTAAAACAAGTGTTGTTTTAAAAAAGGGGTACTGCATAATGAAAATATTATGCAGTACCCTTTTAAATTTTCACCTAGTTATCACATAAATTATTTTGGATACTGTATAATAAAAGAAAGTAAAAATGAAGGAGTGTACTATGTATAAACTGTGCATTGTAGATGATGAAGAGAAAATCAGAGCACTGATTAAAAAATATGCCCTCTTTGAAGGCTATGAAGTAAAGGAAGCTGAAAATGGCATGCAGGCTATAGAAATGTGCCAGAGGGAGAACTTTGACTTAGTTGTTATGGATATTATGATGCCGGAACTAGATGGTTTTTCAGCTTGCAAAAAAATTAGGGAGTTTTCAGAGGTACCTGTTATTATGCTTTCTGCTAGAGGTGAGGAGTATGATAAAATTCACGGCTTTGAAATAGGTGTAGATGACTATATGGTTAAGCCTTTTTCACCTAAAGAGCTTATGATGCGTGTACAAGCTGTTCTTAAAAGAAGTAAGTCAGGTCAAGAAATAGCTCAGAAAGATATTATGCAGAGTGAAGGACTTAAAATTGATTTCACAGGTCGTCTAGTCTATATAGATGAGGAAAAAATAGATATGTCACCTAAAGAATATGAGTTACTCTTTTATATGGCTAAAAATAAAGGTGTTGCTCTAAGAAGAGAGCAGCTTTTAAACCAAGTATGGGGATATGATTTTTATGGAGATGATAGAACACTAGATACCCATATTAAGCTATTAAGACGGAGCCTTAGACACTATAGCAAATTTATAGTTACACTAAGAGGGGTGGGATATAGGTTTGAAAGCTGATAGGTTCAGTATTAAATGGAAGCTCTATGCCTATCTCATAGGATTTGTGGGGATTATGCTTGTAATCTTATGGATTTTCCAAGTTGTATCCTTAGAAAGTTTTTATAAAGGAATTAAAACAAGTAGTATTAAAAAAGCTGCCTATACTATTGTAAAAAACATCGACCATGAAGAATTAGACCAACTACTAGAAAGACTTGCAAGTCAAAATGATATGGAAGTTAAAATTGTAGATGCCACAGGGCAGGTACTTTATGAGGCAGCTGGAGCACCTGGAGAACGTATACAAATAATTCCTAGAAGTGAATTATATGCCTACTATCATAAGACATTAGAAGGAGGAGGAGAAGCTTTATCCTTTATTAATGAGGAGGATATAAGGCCTTTCATGCATGAAGATAGAGCATTCATTGGCAAAATGCCACCATACGGGAAAAAGGTAATGGAGAGTCTTATTTATACACAGATGGTAACGGTGAATAATGGAGTGCAGGTTATGCTTTTCCTAACGACGAGATTGACACCGGTTCAGGCCACTGTGGATACTTTAAGAGTACAACTTATATATATTACTCTTATTTTACTTGTGGTAGCTATTTTGATTGCTTTCTTTATTTCTAAAAAAATATCAAAACCTATTATGAAAATAACCCATACAGCAGGAGAATTAGGTAAAGGTAATTATAATATTGTATTTGAAGGGTCAGGTTATAGAGAAATTAGAGAACTTAATGATACTTTAAATTATGCAGCAAGGGAGCTTTCCAAGGTGGAAACATTAAGAAGAGAACTTGTTGCTAATGTATCTCATGACTTAAGAACCCCTTTGACCATGATTATAGGCTATGGCGAAATGATTCGTGACTTACCAGGAGAAGATACAACTGATAATGTACAAGTCATTATTGATGAAGCTTCAAGGCTTAGTATGCTTGTAACAGACTTGTTAGAGCTTTCAAAACTTCAAGATGGAGAAATGGTCTTAAGCTTTAAGCGTTTTAATCTCACTCAAAGTATTAAAGAGATTTTAGAAAGGTATACAAAGCTTATAGAGCAACAAGGATATGAACTAAATTTTTTATATGAAGAGGACGTTTATATTGAGGCAGATGAACTTAAAATTTCACAAGTGCTCTATAATCTGATAAATAATGCCATTAATTATACAGGGTTAGATAAGAAGGTTACTATAAGACAGCTTGCCACCCAAGATCAAGTTAAAGTCGAAATTATAGATACGGGAGAAGGGATTGATAAGGAGCAGCTACCTTATGTATGGGAAAGATACTATAAGATTGATAAAACTCATAAAAGAGCACAGATTGGTACAGGTTTAGGACTTTCTATTGTAAAAAATATATTAGAGCAGCATCATGCTTTGTATGGTGTACTAAGTGAAAAGGGAAAAGGAAGTAACTTCTGGTTTGAATTGAATAGAAGAAGTAAGGAGAGATGATACATCTCTCCTTTTTTAGTTAGTTTTCAGAAGATGTTCAGATAGTTATCACATTAGGAGAGTAATCTAGTACTAGCTTAAGAAAAAGGTGGTGAGAACATGAAGGAGGAACAGCTTAAATTTAGACATGAGCTGAAACATACAATTAATATAGGCGATTACATTGCACTTAAAATGAGGCTTAAATCTATTGCAAAGTCAGACAAAAATGTGGATGTATCAGGGCAGTATCGTATAAGGAGCCTTTATTTTGATAATCTTCATGACAAAGCTTTAAGAGAGAAAATTGATGGTGTCAATAATAGAGAAAAATTCCGCATTCGTTATTACAATGATAATTTTGATTTTATACGTCTAGAAAAAAAGAGTAAATTAAATGGGCTGTGTCATAAGAAATCCACACCTATTACAAAGATGCAGTGTGAGGCTATACTTGCAGGTGGTATAGAGTGGATGAAGTATGAAGAAGACCCTCTCCTTATGGAACTGTATATAAAAATGTATAATGAGCAACTAAGACCTAAGACTTTAGTAGATTACATAAGAGAGCCTTTTGTTTATGAACCAGGTAATGTACGCATTACCATAGATCGAAATATTCGGACAGGCCTTTATCTAACAGACTTATTTGACTTAGAGGCACCTATGATTCAGGTAAATGAGCCAGGCACTATGATTCTTGAAGTGAAATATGATGCCTTTTTACCAGCAATTATGGCTGATCTTGTGCAGACACCAAATAGAAGAGGTTCAGCTTTTTCAAAATATGCAGTCTGCAGGATGTATGGCTAGACAAGATAAAAAGAAAAGAGGATAAGGTATGACATTTAATGATATTTTCAAATCTAGTTTTATTGAAAAGGTGACAGCTTTCTCACCTTTAGATATGTGTATTGCATTAGGACTTGCCTTCGTATTAGGCTTATTTATTTTTCTAGTGTATAAGAAGACTTTTAACGGTGTTATGTATTCAGCTAGTTTCGGTCTTTCCTTAATGGCTATGACACTTATTACTACACTGATTATTTTAGCTGTAACATCTAACGTCGTGTTATCTCTTGGTATGGTAGGGGCATTATCTATTGTACGATTTAGAACAGCTATTAAAGAACCACTTGATATAGCCTTTTTATTTTGGGCTATTACTGTAGGAATTGTCATTGGAGCAGGACTTATTCCACTTGCTTTTTTTGGTTCTTTGTTTATCGGTATTATTATGGTTATCTTTGTCAATAAGAAAACTTCAGATAATCCTTATATTCTGGTGATTAATTGTTGCAATGATGAAGCTGAAAATTTAGTAATGGGTACAGTAGAAAAGAATGTAAAAAAACATATGATTAAATCTAAGACTATTACAGCAAGCAATATTGAACTAAGTATTGAAATACGCTTAAAAGATAAAACTACACAGTTTGTTAATCAAATTTCAGATTTAAAAGGTGTTACTAGTGCAGTACTTGTAAGTTATAACGGAGACTATATGGGATGATTACCAGCAAACATATTCATGTGTGGACTTTAATCGCTGTTGGGATTGTAACATGTTTTATGTGTATCTTCTTATTTAAGCCTGAGGTATTAGGGATTGTTCCAGTGCCCCATGTATCTGAGTATGCTGAAAAACTTTTTGATAAAAATGCAGTAAGTACTATTGATATACAAATGGATCCTGAGGAGTGGCAGAATATGTTAGATAATGCACTTCAGGAGGAGTATGTAAAGTGTGATGTAGTGATTAATGGTGAGACGATTTACAATGTAGGTATACGGCCTAAAGGGAATACGAGCCTAACGCAGGTCGCTAATGACCCTAATACTGACAGAGTAAGCTTCAAATTTGAATTTGACCACTATGTAAAAGGACAGACTTATTATGGTCTTGATAAGCTAGTAGTGAACAATATGTATGCAGATGCTACTTATATGAAAGAATATTTATCTTATGATTTAATGGACTACATGGGTATTAAGACGCCTTTATATGCTTTTACCAGTATTACAGTTAATGGAGAGCCGTGGGGTCTTTATTTGGCATTAGAAGCGCTTGAAGAATCTTTTGCTATACGTAACTATGGAGCAGACTATGGTAAGCTGTATAAACCTGAAACAATGAATATGGGTGGTGGAGGAAAGATGCCTAATGAAGGCGACAGACCTGAAATGCCACAAGGAGATAAAGGTGGACAAATACCAATGCAAAATGGAGCAGAAGGCGAGGGCGGAAAAATACCAATGCCAAGTGAAGCAGAAGGTGAAAGTGGACAAATGCCAATACCAGGTAATGAAGGAAGTCAGATGCCTACGCCAAGTGGTGTAGGAGGTGAAGAGAGCCAGATATCTATGCCAAGCGAAGAAGATAGGCAGATGGTCGGGAATAAACCACCTGAAATGCCATCGAGAGAGTTCCCACGTGAAGACTTTAAAGATAAAGGGCAAGGTATGCCTATGGATAGAGATAGTGGTGGAAGTAACTTAGTATATACAGATGATAATTTAGAAAGTTATAAAACAGTATTTGAAAGTGCGGTGTTTAAAACATCAGACGAAGACAAAGGGCGCGTTGTAACAGCTCTAAAAAAATTAAGTTTAGGTGAAGAGCTAGAGACTTATATAAATGTTCCAGAAGTGCTTAAATATTTTGCAGCTAATACAATACTCGTTAACTTAGATAGTTACTTAAGTAATATGCAACATAATTACTATCTCTATGAAGAAAAGGGACAACTTTCTATGTTACCATGGGACTATAACTTATCTTTTGGTACTTTTCAAGGTGGAAGTAGTACAGCTGTAATTAACTTCCCTATTGATACACCTGTTTCAGGAGTTTCTTTAGAAGAGCGTCCTATCATAGGAAAGCTTCTTGAAGTATCTGAGTATAAGGATGCTTATCATAATGATTTAGAAAGTGCAATAGCCTCATATTTTGAAAGTGGTCTTTATGAAAAACGTATTGATCAGTTAGATGCTTTAATTGGTGATTATGTAAGAGAGGATGCTACAGCTTTTTATAGTTATGATGAGTATAAGGCATCTTTAACAGTCTTAAAAGCATTTGGTAGATTACGTGCACAAAGTATTAGAGGACAGTTAGAAGGTACTATTCCAAGTACCACAGAAACTCAAAAAAATGAACAAGAAAAACTCATTCAAGCAGACTCTATTAATCTTAGTCTATTAGGAAGTCAAAATAATCGTGAAAATTTTAAAAGATAGGCTTGCATAACACAGATAAAAAATATATAATAATAATCATAATACAGTATACTGTATATTGTATACACGAGAAAAAGTGATTAATAGAGGTAGGTATTTGATGATGAATGAAGTGCAACAAATAAAAACAAGATTCGATTTTGCAAAGTTTCTTACAGACAGTAGACAGGTAGTGCAGTATAATGGAGAAACCTTTTCAAAAGAAGTAAAGGGTAATTTAATTAAAATTAAAGCTGACAATCAATTAGTTTATGAAGTTCATAAAGAAAAGAAAATTCTTATCGTATTAAAAGCACTTTATATGACTTTCCATAGAGATGCTTATTGGGATGTTGCTAAAATAGCAAATTTAGATGAAGTCTTAGCAGATACAAATACTTTAATTCGTATATAAAAAGAGGAAGAGGCAGTAGGGTAAAATACTGCCTCTTCCTCTTTTTTACACAGTTATTTATATATGAAAATTAGAGTATATATTATAGAAATTTAAATTTTGGATTTAGTAGATTATAGAAAAAAATATATAATTA
>NZ_JBKVCH010000016.1:0-77859 GCF_046966505.1 Zhenhengia sp. | reverse complement strand
AGAGCAGAGGACTGAAAATCCTCGTGTCGCTGGTTCGATTCCGGCTCTGGGCACTTGTTAAGCACCTAATAAAGGTGCTTTTTTTGTGTGCTTTTTTATACTAAATTAGGTATGATTGTCCCATTTCTTACATATATATTGCTATAGAAATCAATGTGAGGTGAGAGGATGAAACCTAATAAAATAGTTTTTGCGGTGGCACTTACTGTAGTGCTTTTAACCCTTTCTATTTTTATTGTAAAAGATTTAAATTTTCATTGGAGTGAGGTAGGTGAGGACAAGGCCTCTGTTACCATTAATTTTTTACTACCAATGGATAAAGGTTCTTTTAATAAGCATATAAAAATACAAAATCAACTAGGCTATGCAGAAAATTTTGCTTGCCAGGTTAATTGGGTCAATGATCACGTATGTGAAATTATTGTAGAAGAGAAGGGACAGATTAAAGGGCAAAAAGTCCAACTTATTATTGATAAAGCACCAACTATATATGAAAAGATTTATAAAGAAGCGACTATCCCTATTCAGTTTAAAACCCCTATACATATTGTAGAACCTATTGATGAAATTTTAATCTCAACTACTCAATCTTTTATTGTAAAATTTAATACACCTATGAAAAAGGAAGTTGTCCATAAATATTTAGCATCTGATGCAGACTTTATCATAGAGCCTTTAAAAATAATACAAAATGGAAAAGAAATTATAGATTATACGTCCTTTACCTTTACGCCTAAACAACCACTTGAAAATGATCATAAATACATATTAACCTTTAAAAAAGGCATGCCTTCACAATCTGGAGTAATGTTAGGTGAAAATCAAAATGTAGTCTTGAAAACAGATATTAAACCAATAATAGATGAGGTAGTGCCTAAGAGTGGTAGCAAATGGGTAGGTTTATATCCTAGAATTATTGTAAGAAGTAAAACACCTATGGAAGCTGCCTATATAGAGCTTGATGGTGAGCTTCTTAAAGGTGAACTCAAAAACGATTATTATGCTGAATTTTACCCTAATTATGTACTAGGAGCAGGAAGAAGTTATGAAGCTTATGTGCAAATTCAAGTTGCTTCAGGAGAGTTAAGTGATAAAATACCTCTTAACTTTACAACACTTCCTTTAAAGGAAGACCGTTATTGGGCTGAGATCGTATTAGGTAAAAATCAAGAAATGATTGTTTATCAAGGTACGCAAGAGATAAAACGTATACAATGTTCAGGTGGTGCTCCTAAGAGTCCTACAGCTAAGGGGACATTTTATATTAAAGATAAAGGAGATAAATATTTTTCTGAAACAGAAAAAGAAGGTGCCAACTACTGGCTTACACTTTCAGAAGGGCTTCGGATACATGGGATGAGTCGAAATGAGCATTGGGAGATTAAGATGAATGTACTTAATAGGCTAGGAGAAGGACAAACAAAAGGTAATGTTGTTATGAGAGAGGAAGATGCACTTTGGCTTTATAATAATTTACCACTTGATACGATGGTCGTGATTCATCCGTAATAGACATTTAAAAAGAAGCTTATAGCCAAGCTTCTTTTTATGATAAAATGAAAGTTTTTTTAATCTTTAATTCATATTTAATGATATAGTATAAAAAATTACCGTATTTATATTTATGAATCCACAAATATGTGAAAAACAATTCAATCACTCTTGCAATTTTTCAATAATATGTTAATATACTAGTATAAAATTATAAGATATTTGAAGTTTAAATCTACATATTATAAGGAGGCGTATTATGGCATTTTGTACCGAATATATGGAAAATCTTATGCAACGTGTAGTAGCAAATCATCCAGCAGAACCTGAATTTCATCAAGCAGTGAAAGAGGTTTTATTATGTATGGAACCTGTAGCACAAAAAAATCCTAAATTTGTAGATGCAGGTATTTTTGAACGTATTGTAGAGCCAGAAAGAATTATTATATTTAGAGTTTCATGGGTAGATGATACAGGAAAAGTTCAAGTCAATAGAGGTTTTAGAGTACAATTTAATAGTGCTATTGGACCTTATAAAGGGGGTCTACGTTTCCATCCTTCAGTTAATTTAGGGGTTATTAAATTTTTAGGATTTGAACAGATTTTTAAGAACTCCTTAACAGGTTTACCTATGGGTGGTGGTAAAGGTGGTAGTGACTTTGATCCTAAAGGTAAATCGGATAATGAGATTATGCGTTTTTGCCAAAGCTTTATGACAGAACTCGCTAAACATATTGGACAAGATACAGATGTACCAGCTGGAGATATTGGTGTAGGTGCACGTGAAATCGGGTATATGTATGGTCAGTACAAACGTTTAAGGAATGAGTTTACAGGAGTATTAACAGGAAAAGGCCTAACTTATGGTGGTTCTCTTGTAAGAAAAGAAGCAACAGGCTATGGTTGTTGTTACTTTACAGCTGAAATGCTTAAAACAAGAAATGACTCCTTTGAAAATAAAACGGTTGTTATTTCAGGTTCTGGAAATGTAGCTATTTATGCTGCTGAAAAAGCTATGGCACTGGGGGCTAAAGTTGTAGCTATGAGTGATTCAAATGGTTATATTTATGATCCAGAAGGTATCGATATTGATTTAATGAAACAAATTAAAGAAGTAGATAGAAAACGTATTTATGAATATGTAAAAGTTAGAACAGCCGCAACTTATACAGAAGGTTGCAGAGGTATTTGGCAAATTCCTTGTGATATTGCATTGCCTTGTGCAACACAAAATGAATTACATGGGGAAGATGCTAAGGTGCTTATTGAAAATGGTATTAAAGCTGTTGCAGAAGGGGCCAATATGCCATGTACACCTGAAGCAGTTGATTTATTCTTATCACATAAAATACTCTTTGGACCAGGTAAAGCAGCCAATGCAGGTGGGGTTGCAACTTCTGGGTTAGAAATGTCTCAAAACAGCATGCGTTATAACTGGTCATTTGAAGAAGTAGATGCAAAACTTCAGGATATTATGAAAGACATTCATGCAAGTGCACGTAGAGCGGCTACAGAATATGGGGATGTAGATAATTATGTATTAGGTGCCAATATAGCAGGTTTCTTAAAAGTAGCAGATGCTATGTATATGCAAGGCGTTGCTTATTAATAAAAACTCCCTATAAGGGAGTTTTTATTTTTTTTAGAATTTTATCTATGCATTATAAATTTATTATAATATAATGTTTTATGCGAACATATAGAAGTAAGGGAGAAAGTATATAGATTTAAATGTTAAAGTCGATATAAGAATACTACAGGTTGTATAGGAGGCTATCGTGTATAAAATAGTAGCAAAACAAAAACTTAATCATTTAGTAGAAAAAATGGTCATTCATGCACCGTTTGTAGCACGTAAGTGCATGCCAGGACAATTTATCATTTTATGTGTAGAAGAAGGGGATGAACGTATTCCGTTAACTATTCAGGATTATGATAGAGAAAAAGAAACTGTATCTATTATCTATCAGATTGTAGGTTATTCTACTCAGAAATTAGCTCAAAAAGAAGTTGGTGACACCCTTGCACATTTTGCAGGGCCATTAGGTGTGGCATCTGTATTACATAATTCAAAACGTCGCGTACTTGGCATAGGTGGAGGTGTAGGTGCAGCACCACTTTATCCTCAGATTAAAGAGTTACAAGCTCAAGGTGTAAGTTGTGATGTTATTCTAGGTGGACGAGATAAAGATTATGTTATTTTACAAGATGAGTTTAAAGCAGTAAGTAACGAATTATTCTTTGCTACAGACGATGGTTCACTTGGAACAAAAGGATTTGTAACAACTGTCCTCAACGAATTACTTGCTAAAGGACGTCAGTATGATGAAGTCATTGCAATTGGTCCACTTCCAATGATGAAGGCTGTTGTAAGTGTGACGAAACCTTTAAATATACCAACTATGGTATCTATGAATCCTATTATGATCGATGGAACAGGTATGTGTGGGGGATGCCGTGTCACTGTAGGTGGACAAACAAAATTTGCTTGTGTAGATGGACCTGACTTTGATGGATTTGAAGTAGATTTTGATGAGGCCATGAGAAGACAATCTATGTATAAGAAACAAGAACAACATATTTGCAACCTTAAACTTGGGGGTGGAACAAATGCCTAATATGCGATTAGATAAAGTAAAAATGCCTGAACAGGCACCAGATATTCGTAATAAAAATTTTGAAGAAGTGGCTCGAGGCTATACGGAAGATATGGCTATAGAAGAGGCAACAAGATGCTTACATTGTAAACAACGCTTCTGTGTTGCTGGATGCCCTGTTAATGTGCCTATTCCTGAGTTTATAGAAGAAGTGGCGAAGGGAGATTTTGAAAAAGCTTATGAAGTCATTACTTCTGAAAATGCGCTTCCTGCTATATGTGGACGTGTGTGTCCACAGGAAAATCAATGTGAGGGTAAATGTATTCGTGGCAAAAAAGGAGAATCTGTTGCTATTGGACGACTTGAGCGTTTTGTAGCAGATTATGTTATGAACCATACAGATATAACAATAGAAAAAGCAGGGTCTAATGGGATTAAAGTAGCTGTTGTAGGAGCAGGACCAGCAGGATTAACTTGTGCAGGTGAACTTGCAAAGATGGGCTATGAAGTTACTTTATTTGAAGCATTGCATGAAGTTGGTGGTGTACTTGTTTATGGTATTCCAGAGTTTAGATTACCTAAAGAACTTGTGGCAAAAGAAGTCCAAAAAATTGTAGACTTAGGCGTACGAATTGAAAAAAATGTTATTATTGGAAAAAGCATTACTATTGATGAACTAATAGAGGAAGGATATAGTGCTATATTCGTAGGGAGTGGCGCAGGACTTCCAAACTTTATGCATATAGAAGGTGAAAACTTAAATGGTGTTTATTCTGCCAATGAGTTTTTAACACGTTCTAATTTAATGAAAGCCTATGATTTTCCAAATCATCCAACACCTATTTTTGTAGGTAGTAAAGTGGCAGTAGTAGGTGGTGGAAACGTAGCTATGGATGCCGCACGTACAGCTAAACGTTTAGGTGCTGATGAGGTTTATATTATTTATAGACGTGGAGAAGAAGAGCTTCCTGCAAGACGTGAGGAAATTCATCATGCTAAAGAAGAAGGAATTATTTTTAAGCTACTTTGTAATCCAGTTAAGATCCATGGCAAAGAAGGTAGGGTAAGTCATATTGAATGTGTCAATATGGAACTTGGTGAGCCAGATGCATCTGGAAGAAGAAGACCTGTTGTACAAGAAGGTAGTGAACACCTTCTTGATATGGATACAGTTATTATTGCCATTGGACAAAGTCCAAATCCACTTATTCGTAGTACAACACCTGGACTTGATGTACAAAAATGGGGTGGCATTATCGTTAATGAAGAAACAATGGAGACAAGTAAAGAGAATGTTTATGCAGGTGGAGATGTTGTAACGGGTGCTGCAACAGTTATTCTTGCTATGGGAGCCGGTAAAAAAGCAGCTCATGCTATTCATGAAAAATTAAAAAAATAACTTGTTTGAACAGGGAGTATAAAATATTGCACTTTGCTTATACTAAACTCATAACATTTAAACAGCAAAGGAGTAATGCAATATGAAAAAAGCATTGATGTTAATGTTAGCAGTAGTAGGAATTTTATCATTTGTAGGTTGTGCAGCAGGTTACGATTCTACAACTGGTTATGATGGTTATGGCTATGGTAACGGTTATGGTTATAATGGTTACTATGATGGCTATGGCACAGGTAATGGCTATGGCACAGGTTATAACAATGGTTACGGTATGGGAACATATAACAATGGTACTACAGGTTATGGTTCAAATACTAATACAACACCAATTGCTACACCTAACTATTAATTAAATCTAAACAAAAAAGCACTGCTAAAGCAGTGCTTTTTTGTTTTAAGCAGAAATGAATACTGTAAGCAAGATCATAATAGCTGTAATGCCAATAGCTAGACGATTTATAATCTGTGTATAACGTATAATACTTATAGACCATTTTTTTCTTTTAAGAAGAAGATAGCTCATTATAATACTTATAACACTTAATAAAAGCCCTGTATAACCAAGTGGAATTTGAAGGGCTATCCACTGATCTACAAATAAGTACATCATCAAAATAAGTATATCTAAAGTTAAAGAAACAGTACTAAAGTGCCAGGGTTCAAGAACATGATTTTGAGGCTTTTCCCATTCGTAATGTACTTTCTTTTTCTTAGGAAGTGTTTCCTTTACAACATCAAATGAAACATGTTTTTTCTCTTCCATTCTATCCTCAGCTCTCTTTTTTAATAAATTGTATAAAATAGTATAACAAATTTGAGTCGCTTTTTGCAAGCTTTAAAACGTGCTATAATAAAGTTAACGTTACAAAGGAAGGGAATTATACATTGTGAAAATACTACTTGTATCATTTAATGCTAAATATATTCATTCATCATTAGCATTAAGATTAATTGAAGGTTACTGCAGTGACTATAAAGAACATTTAGAGGTATTAGAACTTACTATCAATCATGAAATGCATGAAATTATTAAACAGCTCTACAATAAACAACCAGATGTATTAGGATTATCTTGCTATATTTGGAATATGGATTTAATTGAAGAACTACTACCTATTTTAACAAAAGTCTTACCAAATACAAAAATTGTACTAGGTGGTCCTGAAGTTTCTTATAATAGTGAAGCTTTATTTGAAAGATTGCCTATTGACTTAGTCATTGAAAATGAAGGTGAAGAAACTTGGTATGAGTACCTTAAGCATCTTATTGATGGAGATATAGTACTGGAAGAGATTAAAGGTATTGTGTATCGTAACGAAAAGGGAGAAGTAGTGCGTAATCAAGCAAGGGCTCTTATGGACCTTGCTAATTTACCTTTTGTTTATGATGATCTTTCAGGACTTGAACATAAAATTATTTATTATGAGGCATCTAGAGGATGTCCATTTAACTGCCAGTACTGCCTATCCTCTATAGAAAAAGGGGTACGTTTTATGCCTATTGAACGTGTGTTAAACGAACTTCAGTATTTCCTTGATCAAAGAGTTAAGCAAATTAAGTTTGTAGACCGTACATTTAATACACGTAAGGCCTTTGCACGCGCAATCTGGCAGTATGTTATTGAACATGACAATGGTTATACCAACTTCCATTTTGAAATAGCAGCTGAATTATTAGATGATGCATGTTTAGAAGTATTAAAAGATGCAAGACCTGGTCTTATCCAGTTTGAAATTGGTGTACAGTCTACTAATATGGATGTTTTAACGGTTATTGACCGTAAAATGCCATTTGAAGATATTAAAGAAATTGCTCTTAAAATCAAGGCTCTTGGCAATATTCATCAGCATCTTGACCTTATTGCAGGTCTTCCTTATGAAGATTATGCTTCATTTAGACATTCATTTAATGATGTTATTTCACTTAGACCCGAACAATTCCAACTTGGTTTCTTAAAACTTCTTAAAGGTTCAGGACTAAGAAAAAATGCAGAAAAATATGGTATTGTCTACAGCCCTAAAGCGCCATATGAAGTACTTTATACAAATGAACTAAGTTTTAAAGAATTACTTATATTGCATGGAATAGAGGAAATGGTGGAAAGATATTATAATAGTGAGCGTTTCAAACATACTTTAGAATATCTCTATACTTTATTTAATTCACCATTTGATTTTTACGAAGCATTAGCACATTATTGGGAAGCTAATGATTATGATAAGATTCCACATAAGAAAGCAGCGTATTATACCTTACTGGTACCATTTGCAAAAGATATAGAAGGTGTTAATCTAGATCTTCTTAAAGAGCTGATTCGTTTTGATTGGTACCTGCATGAAATGGTAAAAGAAGTACCTGAAGAACTTATGACCCTTGATCAAGCACCCTATAGAGAACAAGCTAACGCTATTATTCGAGATGATGAATATATGATTGAACACCTTGGGGTGAGTGCAAACTGGACTTCAAGACAACGTTTAAGACGTATGCACATGGAATGGTTCAGCTATAATGTATATAAAAATAATGCTAAATTAGAGGAACCTAGTCCAGTACTCTTTGATTATACAGAACAGAAAACTCATTTTAGACCTATTAAGCTATAAGGAGTAGCCTATGACAGAAAAAAAACGTATACAAGCTATACTTGATATATTAGATAAGTATTATGAGAAAGATGTAAAATGTTACTTAGACCATGAAAATCCTCTGCAATTACTTATTGCGACTATTTTAAGTGCACAGTGTACAGATGATAGAGTCAATATTGTAACAAAGGATTTATTCGCTAAATATAAATCAGCCCAAGACTTTGCTATGGCTAATTTAAAAGAGCTTGAGCAAGATGTAAAAAGTACAGGGTTTTATAAAAATAAGGCTAAAAATATTAAAACTTGTGCAACGACTATTTATGAACAATATGGTGGTGAAGTGCCACAAGACCTTGATGCACTTACTGAACTTGCAGGAGTGGGGCGTAAGACAGCTAATGTTGTGAGGGGTAATATCTTTAAGATTCCAAGTGTGGTGGTCGATACCCATGTTAAGCGTATCTCTATTAGATGGGGAATAACTTTATGTACAGATCCTGTAGCTATTGAAATGGATCTTATGAAGAAGCTTCCTAAAGAGCATTGGATTCGTTATAATACGCAAGTTATTGCTCATGGACGAGCCATTTGTACAGCCAGAGCACCTAAATGTATGGATTGTATGTTTCTAGCTCTTTGTCCATATGGACTTAGTAAAAGAATGGATGACTTGACAGAGGAAGCTAAAGAAGCATTAGAGAAGGGGCATATGTATTAAATGAAAAAGACGTGTTCTATTGAACACGTCTTTTTTTACGGATTTTTGTTTCTATTTTTTTGGTAGCTTTATCAACTTTCTTCTTATCTTTTTTCTTATCTTTTTTCTTATCTTGTTCATTAAGTGCAAGAATTTTTTCATAATAGGTCAAAGCATTTTTTCCAAAGATTTCATCAGAAAGTGGGGCAACTGAACTCATAGCATGAACAGATAGAGTTTTTCTATAACTTTCATCTTTAAGCAGTTTAATGAGGGCTATAGAAAGTTCTTCTGTTGTAGTAAATTTCTTGCCGTTATAATCATCAATAACAAGTCCCTCGATGCTTTCATCATGTTTAGCTACAACCGGTAGACCAGCGGCCATAGCTTCTGCAAAAGTCAGCCCTTGTGTTTCTGAAACAGAAGCACTTACGAATACATCTCCTAGCTGATAAAACTTGCCAATAGTTTGCCAAGGCTGAAGCCCTGCAAAAATAATATGTTCCTCTAGATGCAATGTTTGAGTTAGCTCTTTTAAGTGAGTCATCTCCGGGCCATCACCAACAATGAAAAGTTGTGCATGAGGTACTTGTTTAATAACTTCAGGAAGTGCGTGAAGGACAACATCGATGCTTTTTTCTTTAGCAACACGACCTACAAAAAGGATGGTAGGAGCAGTAGGGTCTAGACTAAATTGTGCTTTTAAGCTACTAATTTCCTCTTTTGTATAACGACTAGGATGAAATGGTGTAAAGTTAATACCTGTTGGAATAACTTCAATAGGCTTTTTCACCCCATAGCTAAGAAGTAAATCACGCGTTTTTTCTGTAGGTGCTACAATACCATCTACACTATTACAAAACATCTTACTGTATTTACGTGCAAGTTCTGGAGAAAATTCAACACCCTTTGAAATATAATGCATATATTCTTCATACATAGTATGGTAAGTATGTACAATAGGTACATGGATTTGTTTAGAAATAAGTTTTGCTAAAAAGCCCAAAGAGAATTCCGTTTGAGATAAAATAATATCTAGTTTTAGTTTTTTTACACGACGTACAAGTTTGGTCGAATAAATAATACCTACGCGATGGTCTTTTAAGAAGACAAAAGGTAAGCTAGGAATACGATAGACATAAGGTTTATCATCATGTGCCTGTGGATGGCTAATCGTAAAAATATAAACGTTATGACCTTGTGCAATAAGCTGTTGTTCTAGTGTTACAATAGAACTTACAACACCGTTAATTTGTGGCAAATACGTATCTGTAAATATACCTATATTCATTTTTACACCCTCTTAATTCAGTTTAACATGATTTGTATGCATTTTCTTCTTATAATCATACCGCATACTCAATCAATTCATTCATAAAATGATAAAAAGTTTATTCATATTTAAGATTTTACATGAAAGTACGTTATTCAGTAATGCATTTAGATGCCTACATTAGAAAAATTTTTAAATCCAACAGCTTGATAAGCTGGCTATTAAGATATGGTATTTTATGCCTCTCTATAGTCAATAATATGAGAATAGAAAAGGTGACTAATAGTAGGAACATACTTAAAAATTAATTCTTTCTCTTTAACTAGCGTACAAAAACTATATTTATTATAATACAAATTGATTTTAAATAAAAGAAAAGAGTATAATGAAAAAAGAAAAACTTATAAATGAAAGATGTAATCATATGGAAACAAAACAACTTAATTCTAATCAAAAACAAGCTGTAGAGATGCCCCTTGGTGCTACAATGGTGATCGCTGGTCCTGGTTCTGGCAAAACCTTTGTTATTACTGAACGTGTACGTTATATGATTAGTCATCTTCAGTGCCAGCCTCAACATATACTTGTTATTACCTTTACTAAGGCTGCCGCAGAAGAAATGAAAGGGCGTTATTTAAAAGCCACGCATCAAACTGGGGTTACTTTTGGGACTTTCCACTCTGTGTTTTATCGTATGCTTAGAAAGGCAGATCCTAATCGTTACGCTTTAGAACGTCTAATCAGTGAAGATAAAAAAAGACAAGTTATTGAGAAAATTTATCAAGGTATGGACACAGGAGATGCTTATGAAGATTTTATAGAAGTCTTTTTAGGGCATCTAACGCTTATGACTAATCAACTGATTCAACCTAAATACTATAATCCTGATGGTATTTCTAAAGAAGTATTCTTAAAAGTATTCAATAGCTATGAGCAGTATAAAGAACGTCATGGTCTATTTGATTTTGATGATATGCTTGTACACACGTATTATTTGTTAAGAAATGATCCACATATTCTTACTTTCTATCAATCTAAATATAAACATATTCTTATTGATGAATTTCAAGATATTAACTGTGTACAGTTTGAAATCATTAAACTTTTAAGTAGCAGGCATACTGACCTATTTGTTGTCGGTGATGATGACCAAAGTATTTATCAATTTCGAGGCGCTAAACCTGAGTTTTTACTTTCTTTTGAAGAATACTTTAACCCTGTTCAGAAGATTATCTTGGATGTTAACTATAGATCTACGCCAAATATTTTACGTTACAGTAATAGTTTAATAGGGTATAATATAAATAGATATGAGAAAATCATGCATGCTGCTCATATAGAAGGAGATAAGCCTATTGTTACTTACTGTGAAGATGCAAAAGAACAGGCAAGTCTTGTACTAAAGGAAATTTTAAAGCTAAATGCAGCTGGATTACCTTTAAAAGAGTGTGCTATTATCTACCGTACCAATATACAAGCAAGACCACTTATTGAAGCTTTACGTACTGTGCAGATTCCATTTATTATTAAGGATGCTATGGTAACTTTATATGATCAATGGATGACAAAAGATATTCTTGCCTATTTACATTTAGCATACAATATAGAAGATAGCGAAAGGCTTCTCCAAATTATTAATAGGCCTACTCGTTATATTAGTAAGCTTGCTTTAGAAGATGCAAGGAAAAAGGGTGGAAATTTACTCAAGAATCTTTTAGAATCAGACCTTCTTAGTAGACTTCAAAAAGATCGTATTGAAGAACTTATTTTTAATTTACAAAGATTAAAGACTCTTACGTTAAAAGAAGCTATTCCTTACATCCGGCATACTATAGGCTATGAAAAGTATCTTATAGAATATGCAGCTTACCGTAAAATACCTAGTGAAGGTTTGGTAAATATGCTCCTAGAACTTGAAGATTCTGCAAGGGAGTATGCACGTGTTGAGGAGTGGGAGGAAGCTTTATATGCTATTTCTATGAGCGTGAAGCAAAGCTCACGCCAAAAAGGTCATGATGCATTGACGCTGACTACTATGCATAGTGCTAAAGGATTAGAGTTCGGTGCAGTTTTTATCATTGATATCTTAGATGGTGTTATTCCACATAGTAAAAGTTTAAGTGATACTCAAATAGAAGAAGAAAGGCGGCTTTTCTATGTGGCTTTAACAAGAGCTAAAGAAAGACTGTACTTATATATTCCAAAAAATAGATATCAGAAAAAAGCAGAAAGTTCTCCTTTTATTTTGGAAACACTAACACCAAAGATTACACTTAAAGAAGGTGACTGTATCAAACATAAAATGTATGGGCAGGGTAAAGTTGTAAAGTTAGATGGTTCTAAAGCCTTTATACGTTTCAAAAATGGTCAAAAAGTAGTAGATTATATGTATTGTATTAAACATCATTTATTATCTCGGGAGGAAAAAAATGAAAGCTCAAAAGACAAACAAAAAAGGTAAAAAGAAACAATCTTTTAATATTTATAGTGCATTTAATAAAAATAAAAAAGGTATTGTAGCAGGAATTAGTCTTTTCTTGGCCTTTCTTATGCTACTAGGTGTGCTAGGTCAATTTGCTTATTAAAGTCAGAACAGGTATAGAAGCTTATAGAGGAGGCGGACTATGGCAACTGACAAAAAGAAAAAGCTTAAAGTTAGTTTAGTCGTTATGCTAATCCTCATTTTTATTGGAATAGGCGCAGCAGCTATTTATGTGTATCATGAAGTTACACAATATAATCTTGTCTTTGCGAATCATATTTATGTGAATGATGTAGCTATAGGAGGCCTTACACAAGAAGAAGCCCTCATAAAGATTAAAGAGCAGCTTAACACCTATAATGAGGAACATTTTATTACTTTATTTAATAAGGATAAACAAATACATTTATCTTTAGATACATTTAATCCAACGAGCAACTTAGACGAAGTTTTACAAGATGCTTATACACCAGGCCATGAGGGACATATATTCAAACGTTTTCTAGCTTCTAAAAATACTGCTTTAGAGTCCATACATTATCTCGTTCAAACCTCATATGATTTATCAGAGATTGAAAAAGCTTTAGAAGTACAAGCGCATTTTTTTGAAGAAGCACCTATAGATGCAACTATTGAAAGAAAGAATAGGCAGTTTTACGTAACACCAGAGCAAATAGGTTATGCATTAGATAGTCAAGCTACAGCCAGTATTATTTATGATATGTTAACGGCTAATGAGCTTCCTATTAGGCCTATTCAAATCGTTATGAAAGAAGTAACCCCAGCTGTAACTGCTAAGGAACTTGAAAAAGCCCAAACACCACTTGCTAGCTTTTCTACTTCATATAATAATGCTGATCAAGACCGTAATCAAAACCTTGCTATTGCAGCATCTAAAATTAATGCAAAATTGAATCCAGGTGAGAGCTTTTCACTTGGGAGCAAATTGGAACCTATTACCCCAGATGCAGGTTATAAAGCTTCTAAAGTCATTGTAAATGGAAAGTTAGAGGAGGGAATAGGTGGTGGTGTATGCCAAATTGCATCTACTCTTTATAATGCACTTTTATTAAGTGATATAGAAATTATATCACGTGCAAACCACTCTTTACCTGTAGCTTATGTACCATTAGGCAGAGATGCTACTTATGCATCAGAACTTATAGACTTTAAGTTTAGGAATAACTCACAATATCCTTTATTTGTAGAGAGCTACTGTGAAGATAATAAGATTATTGTGAATCTATTTGGAGATGCTGCATTAAAGTTACCTTATGATGAAGTTAAATTTAGTTCTGAACTCATTAAGACAACACCACCACCTCCAACAATCTATAAGGAAGATGATACCTTATATGAGGACCAGGAAATTCAAGAGACCACACCACTTGAAGGTAAGACGGTAAAACTGTATCGCCTTATGTATAAGAATGGTGAACTCGTTTCAAAAGAACTTATTAATACAAGTTATTATAAGGCTAGGGGAGAGGTCATTAAAGTAGGAACTAAACCAAGGCTAGATTAAAAGTTAAAATAAAAAGGTTCAAGCTTATAAGCTTGAACCTTTTTATTTTAACTTTGTGGAATGAAGAAACCATTTTCGCCATCTGGATTATCAGTAGAAGGTGTTTCAGGTGTTACTGGGGTTTCTTCTGGAGTTTCTATTGGTGGTGTTGGAGTTTCTTCTGGGTTTTCTTGGGATGGCTCGTCTGGCCAAGGCCATCCTTCAAGTTCTGGAAGTTCTGGTTCCTCCGGTACCAATGCCTGAGTGTGTACATCACATAAGTCTTCAGGTTTTACTTGACTAGATGATGTACGTGTAACAACGCGTGTTTTAACAGTTTCTTCAGGACAGAACTCTGTAGCAATCTTACCCGATACTGTACATACCTGTTCTTGTACGTGAATATCACATTCCTCAGTAGGAGCATGATTTTTCTGGAAGTAATCAGATACAATTTTGTGTTCCGGGTCTAATTTACAAAGTTCTGTTGGAATCTTACCTGATGCTGCACAAATACTTGTTTTAGTATAACCTGTCGTTATTAATTCAAATTCTTTCTTAGGCAGGTTTTTATGAATTTCTGACATAATGCTTGCCCAAAGATTTAAGTGAGCACTTTTATTAGTAAAAGGTTGTGGTCTGTCATAGCCCATCCATACAGTTGCAGTATAGTATGGTGTATAACCAGCAAAGATAAAGTCTTTATTATCAGATGTTGTCCCTGTTTTGCCTGCTACAGGCATATTAAGACCTACGCCAGCTTTACCACCTGTACCGATTTTAATAACATCTTCCATCATATCTGTTAGCATAGAAGCAGTAGAAGCTTTAATAACAGTATGTGTTTCGGGTACAGAATTATCTAAAAGAACTTGTTTATCACGATCTAACACTTGCGTATAGAGAATAGGTTTTGTATAAGACCCTTGATTGGCAATAGCAGCATAGGCAGCATTAAGTTCAAGAGGGGTTACACCATCTGTAATACCGCCAAGAGGAAGTGCATACACTTTATCTTGGTCAGAAAGTGTTGTAAAACCGAAGTTAAGGAGATAGTTGTAAGCTGTCTCAATACCGACCATCTCTACAGCTTTAACCGCTAAGATATTCATAGAGTCCCAAATACCTTCGCGTACTGTAGTAGGTCCCTTAAAGTAACTTCTCCAGTTTTTTGGAGTATATTTACCAATTGTATAAGGTTCATCGACAATGATAGAACCTGGAGAAAGGAGCCCTGTATCAAGTGCTGGTGCATAAGAAGCAAGAACTTTGAACGTAGAGCCAGGTTGTCTTTTAGCTTGTGTGGCACGGTTAAAAGTACGGTCACCATATTTTTCACCACGTCCACCTGAAAGTGCTTTCACATGACCATTGTATTGATCCATAATAACGAAAGCAGCTTGGGCCTGAGGTACAAGCTGTACAGATTCAACAATTGTATCACCCTCGGCAAGTTCCCAGGTAGCTTGCTTTGCTTTTTTGAAGTTTTCTATTTCAGCTTCTGAATCAGACTGTAAAACACCCTCTGCCCATTTATTCACAGTTGTGCCATCAGCTTTTGTGATAGTAGCACTATAGTTAATCACATATTCTTTATAAGAAGGGAAGAGAGAGTCATCATCCATCTTATCATCTACAATTTTTTGCATATCTTGGTTAAGTGTTGTATAGATTTCAACACCACCACCAAAGAGTAAGTTATTTGCTTGTGTAGCTGTCATGCCCTTTTTAGTTTGAAGGTCACTAATAACTTGTTCAATGACAGCATCTACGAAGTAACTATGAACAGAGTCTTGCTGTTCATACTGATTATTCACTTCTTGAATATTTTTATAAGGATTCTCTAGTAAAGCAGCTTGTCTTTCTTCTTCTGTAATATAGCCCTGTTCTACCATATAAGAAAGAATAACTTTAGATTTTTCAAAGTTGTTCTCAGGGTTACGAATTGGACTATATCTTGTAGGTGCTTGTGTAATACCAGCTATAACAACACTTTCAGCTAGAGTAAGCTCAGAAACATCCTTGCCAAAATAACGTTTGGCTGCAGCTTGCACACCATTTGTACCATGTCCTAGCGGCATTGTATTTAAGTAATATTCTAAGATAAGATCTTTTTCATAAAGTGCATCAATTTGAAGTGCAAGGTATTGCTCTTGAATTTTACGCACGAAAGTCTGATCGCTAGTAAGGGCATTATTTTTAATAACCTGCTGCGTAATAGTACTTGCACCTTCTACAATTTCACCTGCTTTTAAATTTTTTACAATAGCACGCATAATTCCTAATAAGTCAATACCGTTATGCTCATAGAATCTAGCATCTTCAATGGCTATAACAGCTTCTTGAAGATGTTTGGGAATTTGGTCAAGTTTTGCATAAATACGATTTTCACCACTTGAGAGCGTATCGATTTCAGTACCATTTTCATCATAGACAAAAGACGTATAATCTGTCGTGGGCTTAATATTAATTGTAGAAACATCAGGGGCACTTTTAATGATACCTACTAAAATACCAAGTCCTGAACCTACAATAGCAAAAAGACCAATGACAAGTGTAATGACTATGACACGAAAAGTAGTAACTTTAGCTTTTTTTGTCTTTTTCTTTTTTGTATTTTTATTAGAATCCTGCATTTTTTTTGAACATGAATCTTTAGAGTAATTCATCTATCATCCTCCTCAATATGGTATTATACCAAAGATGCTAGGTAAGCGCAAAAAGAAATACATACCTTAGTATAATGTATTAGTATAAAACTAAATAGATAAATAGGAAAGTAGTATTATAAATTAGTCATTAAACTTTAATATTTAAGATGATGCTTGTCATGGAATGTCCCTTCTATGAATATATTAAAAATAAAGCATTGAATAGGAGGCAGCTTATGTTTAGAGGTTATAAATATCGTTATAGGCCAACGCCTAAAGCACCTACTTATATATATAAATCATCAGGTGGAAGGCGTTATAAGGAGCATAACTATCAAGGCTTATTAGCTGTATTAGCTATTATTGCCATATTTATTGTTATTTATATCCAGTTAGATAGAGAAGTTATGCCTACAGTTATAGCTATGGCAGAGCATGAAGCCACTACTATTGCTACTAAAACCATTAATGAGGCGGTTAATTTGTCCCTAGAAAGTACCCAGATAACGGAAGAGGATTTAATTAGCTATGACTATAATGATGCGGGGGAACTTGTATCCTGGAATGTAAATTCTATCCTTATTAATACACTCTGTGCAGATATCGTTGATAAAATAGCCGATAAGTTAGATACAATAGGAAGCGTTTCTTTTAAAGTCCCTTTAGGAAACTTAACAGGTAGCCGTATTTTTGCTAACTTAGGACCTGAAATTACTATTGAAGTATTACCAGTAGGTACTGTAAAGGTAGATTATGACAATGAAATTGTGGCAGCAGGGATTAATCAAGTTAATCACAAAGTATGGCTTGATATTGATACAACAGTTCAAGTCGTTGTACCCCTTTTTGCAGATCAAATACATATTTCAAGACGTATAGTCCTTATTGATAAGATGGTTTCAGGCAAAGTTCCACCAAACTATGTTAATGTACTCCCTAATAATGTATTAGATGGCATTGATGCAGCAACCCCAAACACTAGCTACAATTTAGCTCCTTAGACATTATGCACAAGGGAAAAATTAACCCGTTTATAATTTTATCTATTTTTGTGAGTTGTCATGATATGGTATAAATGATATATTAATTAAAAAAGTAGGATTAAGCGTCACCGATTAGGCGACGCTTTTTTAATAAACATAATACTATTGTAAAGGGGCTAACAGGATGGAAAATATTAAATTATCTGAACTATTTAGCAAAAATGTATTTGATGACAAGGTAATGCGTGAGCGTCTTCCAAAATCAACCTACAAACAGTTACATAAAACAATTGATGAAGGCTTAGAACTTGATCCAAGTGTAGCTGAAGTTGTAGCAAATGCTATGAAAGATTGGGCTATTGAGCATGGTGCAACACATTTTACTCATTGGTTCCAACCAATGAATGGTCGTACAGCAGAGAAACATGACTCATTCTTATCTCCAACTTCAGATGGTCGTGTCATTATGGAGTTTTCAGGTAAAGAGCTTATTAAAGGAGAAGCTGACGGTTCTTCTTTCCCATCAGGTGGTCTTAGACAAACTTTTGAGGCAAGAGGTTATACAGTATGGGATTGTACATCTCCAGCTTTCTTAAAAGAAGATATTAGTGGTGTGGCACTTTGCATTCCTACAGTATTCTATTCACATACTGGTGAAGCGCTTGATAAAAAAGCACCATTACTTCGTTCAATGGAAGTTATTGAAGAAGCAGCACTTCGTGTACTTCGTGCATTAGGTGATACAGAAAGTAAAAAGGTTATTACAACAATTGGTGCAGAGCAAGAATACTTCCTGGTTGACAAACGCCAATATCAACAACGTAAAGATCTTATCTTTACAGGTCGTACACTCTTTGGTGCTATGCCCCCAAAAGGTCAAGAAATGGAAGACCACTACTATGGAAGTATTAAAGAGAAAATAGGTAAGTTCATGCGTGAAATTGATATTGAACTTTGGAAGTTAGGTGTACCTTCTAAAACAAAACATAATGAAGTAGCCCCAGCACAACACGAGCTTGCACCTATTTTTGCAACAGCAAACGTAGCATCTGACCAAAATCAACTTGTTATGGAAGTGCTTCAAAAAGTAGCAAACCGTCATGATCTTGCTTGTCTTCTTCATGAAAAACCATTTAGAGGTGTAAATGGTTCAGGTAAACATGATAACTGGTCCCTTGTAACAGATACAGGTATAAACTTATTCTCACCAGGTAAACAACCAAAAGAAAATTTATCATTCCTTATTTTCTTAGCTGCAACAATTGAAGCCGTTGACAAACATGCTGATCTTTTAAGATTATCAGCTGCAACTGCAGGAAATGATCATCGTCTTGGTGGGAATGAAGCACCTCCAGCTATTATTTCTATTTTCTTAGGTGATCAGCTTACAGAACTTCTTTACCACATTGCACGTGGAGAAGAGATGGATGATTTAACAAAAGAAGTAATGGAAATGGGTGTTGCAACACTTCCAAAACTTAAAAAAGAAGTAACAGACCGTAACCGTACATCTCCATTTGCTTTTACAGGAAATAAATTTGAATTTAGAATGTTCCCATCTTCAGGATGTATTTCAGAAGCTAACGTTATTATGAATACAATGGTTGCTGAAACTTTACATGAGTTTGCAGATAAACTCGAAGGGGCAGAAGACCTTCAAAAAGCAGTTAATAGAATTGTACGTCATGCACTTAAAAATCATGGACGTATTATCTTCAATGGAAATGGTTACTCAGAAGAATGGGTAGAAGAAGCAGCAAGACGTGGTTTACCAAATTACACATCAACAGTAGATGTTATTCCAGCCCTTATCTCACAAAAATCTATTGATTTATTTAGCAAACTTAAAGTGTTTAGTGAAGTTGAACTCCATTCTCGTTATGAAATTCTTATCGAAGAATATTATAAAACAATCAACATTGAAGCACGTACAATGCTTAGTATGGCAAAAACACAAATTATGCCTGCTGTAATTAACTACATGACACAAGTTGCTCAAAATGTAAGTATTATGACAAGTCTTGAAAAATTTAATATTGATGCTCAAAGTGAAATGCTCACAGAGCTTAATACGCTATTAAATAGTCTTAAACGTGCTATTGATGAACTTGAAATCGTTCACAAAGAAACAATTCAAATTGAAGAAGGCCTTGAAAAAGCACAAGCATTCCGTAACAACGTTCTTCCAAAAATGGAAGCATTACGTGAAGTAGCGGACAAATTAGAAACAATTGTAGATGAAAAAATCTGGCCAATTCCTACTTATAGTGAATTACTCTTCAGAGTTTAATACAAATAAAAAGGTAAGTTTCCACGTAGAAACTTACCTTTTTCTATATAAGACCTTATAGGAAAAGCAAAAATTTGGTATACTATAAAATAATGAACTTAGCTCGCATGAGCGTAACTAAGAAAGGACTACTATGGAAGAATTAAGAAAAGAAGAAGAGGTCGTAATTCTATTTGCGGCACAAAAGAAAAATCTTAAAGAAGATGATGCCTGGGAAAGTTTAGATGAATTAGAAGAATTGGTAAATACTGCTGGGGCTAGAGCGGCGGTTAAAGTACTTCAGCGTGTGGACAGTATTAATCCAGGTTATTATATCGGAACAGGTAAAGTGGAAGAACTTAAAGAGCTTGTGGCCTTACATGGTGCAACAGGCGTTGTATCAGATGATGAACTTTCTCCTGTTCAAATGCGCAATCTATCCCTTGAATTAGGTGTAAAAGTAATGGATCGTACCCTTGTCATCCTAGACATCTTTGCGCAACGTGCGCGTTCAAGAGAAGGTAAACTGCAAGTTGAAATTGCACAGCTTAAATATCAATACTCACGACTTACTGGATTTGGCGAAATGCTTTCTAAACAAGGTGGCGGTATTGGAACAAGAGGTCCTGGTGAAAAGAAGCTTGAACTTGATAAGCGCCATATTCGTACTAGAATGGAATTACTACAAGCTGAAATTGAAGAGTTTGAGAAACATAGACAGCTTCTTCGTACACGTAGACAAAAGAATAATATACCAGTAGTAGCTATTGTAGGTTATACAAATGCAGGGAAGTCTACTTTATTAAATGCACTTTGTGAAAGTGATGTTTACGCAGAAAATCAACTTTTTGCTACGCTTGATCCCACAACACGTTCGGCAACACTTCCAAGTGGCAGTGAAATTATGCTAACAGACACAGTAGGTTTTATACGTAAACTGCCTCATCATCTTGTTAAAGCCTTCTATTCAACACTTGAAGAAGCTAAATATGCAGATATTATCTTGCATGTAATGGATGCAAGTTCTGAACATTTAGCTACACATAATGAAGTTGTTCATGAAACCCTAAAAAGACTAGATATTACTAATATCCCTATTATTACAGTCTACAATAAAATTGATCAAGTAGAAGGGCATTACCCTAAAGATGAAACCAGTACACATAGTGTGGAAATTTCAGCTAAAAACAAAATCAATCTAGACGGTTTATTAGGTATTATAGAAGAGATGCTTTATGCCTCAATGCAGCCTTTCAAAATTTTATTACCATACTCAGTTCCAGAACTTGTAGCTTTCTGTCATGCACAAGGTGAACGTTTAGAAGAGGAATATGTTAATGAAGGGATTGTATTAAAAGGCTATATACACAAAGATAAATTTTATAAAATTAAAGATTATTGCATTGATTGATTGAAAAAGTTTTCAATCTTTTTCGACAAAAATATGTATATTTTAGTGCTTAAAGCTTTAACGGGCTAAATTTATTAAGTAAATTGGTTTTTGTATGACGATTTATAGCATAAACCCTAATAAATTGCGATATCTTTTTCTTTGAAAATATTTTATTATCCCCTATAATAGGAATATATAAAAATCAAGGGGGATCTTTAGATGGTGTATACGAAATATTATGTCGGTAAGACAAATTTATCGGACCTTGAAGTGAAGTATTTTGTTATTGAAAAAGAGAGAAAATATGGTATTGCCTTAGAACAATACTCAGGGGATTTAATAGAGTGTGATTACGAATATTTCACAGAAGAACATAATGAAGCCACCAAAGTTGCTCGCTTTATGCAAGAAGGTAGGGTAACGCTTACTTCCATGACCGAAATCCTAGATGATTACATCCAATAAAACAGCCGATTTAGGCTGTTTTTTTATACTTTTTCTTAGGCCTAAACTATGCTAAAATAAAGTTAAAGATTAAATTAGGTGGTGCATATGTTAGACAGATACATTACAATTGCAGGATCTGGTGAAGCAGAGATTGTTGAAAAAAAATCACGATTTATTGCCTCTGTTTTTCCTGTACACACACAAGAAGAAGCCGATGAAATTTTAACTAAACTGCGTAAAAAATATTGGGATGCTACACATAACTGCTTTGCTTATCAAATTGGAGAGCGTAATGAGATCCAACGTTTTAGCGATGATGGAGAGCCACAAGGTACAGCTGGAAAACCTATTTTAGATGTATTAAAGGGACAAGATATTAAAGATACTTTAATCGTTGTAACCCGTTACTTTGGTGGGACACTGCTTGGAACAGGTGGGCTTGTAAGGGCCTATGGCAAAGGAGCTAAAGAAGGTATACTAGCAGCAGGGCTTATTGAAAAGATGCGCGTATGCCTTTTCACTTTAGAGATGACTTATCCACTTTCAGGAAAAGTACAGTATCTCTTAAATGATAAGTCTTACATCATACGTGATACAGCCTATACAGAAGTTGTACGTTTTGTGGTAGAAGTAGAGATGGGCAGTGAAGAATCCTTTGTAGAATGGCTTATTAATGAGACGAATGCCGAGATTTCTATTGAAAAAGGTGACTATGTTCTTATTGAAAGACCTGTAAAGAGTTGATACATGCCCCTACAATATGGTACAATATTGAAGAAAAAGTAGAATGTACGTTAGTGTATAATTAAAGGAGGCTTATAAATATATGTCAGGACATTCAAAGTTTGCCAACATTAAACATAAAAAAGGCAAAAATGACGCAGCAAAAGGAAAAATATTTACAAAAATCGGTCGTGAAATCGCAGTAGCCGTAAAAGACGGTGGTGGTTCTGATCCAAATACAAATAGAAAATTACGTGATGTTATTGCAAAAGCAAAATCAAATAACATGCCAAATGATACAATTCAAAGAAGTATTAAAAAAGCAGCTGGTGAAGATAGTTCGGTACATTACGAATACATGACTTATGAAGGTTATGGTCCAAACGGTGTGGCTGTTATTGTAGAGACACTTACAGATAATAAAAACCGTACAGCAGCAAACGTACGTGCAGCATTCTCTAAAGGAAATGGTAACATGGGTACATCAGGCTGTGTATCTTTCTTATTTGACAAAAAAGGTCAAATCGTAATCGAAAGAGAAGCTACAGATATGGATGAAGATGAGCTTATGATGATGGCTATCGAAGCTGGTGCAGATGACTTCGAAGCAGAAGAAGAAGGTTTCACAATCACAACAGATCCAGAAGTATTCTCAGACGTATACGCTGCAATCGAAGCTGCTGGCATCGAAATGGCACAAGCTGAAATCACAATGGTTCCACAAACATCAGCTACTATTACAGCAGAAGCTGATCTTAAAGCATGGAATAAGATGATGGATCTTCTTGAAGATGATGATGATGTTCAAGAGGTTTACCACAACTTTGAAGATTCTGAAAGATAATTTCTAACTATTCATATATATAGGTTTTATTAAATTAATATTTTGTGCGAGAGTATTAAAACTCCTTGCATGATGGTAAACTGCAACTTTCAGTGATGATGTACAAACATACTACGTATATCATCATTGGAGGTTTTTTTATGTCTACAGGATTAAATTTAAGAGATTAATTAATTTCTTTAAATCATAAATCTTGGATTTAGATGACATAAATAAATTCATTGAAAATTATTGAGATATAATCACTAATAAGAATAAACACAGAGTCTCTAAAAGTAGTATGTATAAGCTCTTTTTTCATGTCCTAAAATACTGAAACAAGGTAACACCATGGTAAGATCAACTAAAAGTGCATTAACTATAACTAGATACATAATATATAGGTTTTAGTAACTTAAAGAATAGAGCCTCCTAATTGACAGTGTGGAAATACTGGTCAAAAAGGCTCTTTTTGAGGTGAAAAGGTATGAAAATAGGTAGAAAGGGCTTAGATTTGGGGCGTTTTAATATGAAAACTTATGTGATATAATGTTCTGAATAATACAAGGTGTAAGAGGTCTTGATAGAAATACAAATCAGACATATTAGATAACGCTTAAGGTTAGGAGTAAAACTACCTAAAGTATTTTGGGGATTAGTAGAAAATCATAACCAGAGAAGGCACTTGTGTTTTATTACTCTTTATGTCTTCCATAGAAAGGATGATTATCATAATGAAGAATTTGAAAGTAATATTTATGGGTACACCTGATTTTAGTGTAAATGTACTTAATAGCTTAATTTATCATACTAATGTAATAGGGGTAGTAACTAAACCAGATAAATTAGTTGGTAGAAGACAAGTATTGACAGAACCAGCTGTAAAAAAGGTGGCACTTGAAAACAATATAACAGTCATACAACCAACTAAAATAAGAGAAGAATATCAAAGTATAATCGATTTAAATCCTGATGTCATTATAACTTGTGCATATGGTCAATTTCTCCCAAAAGAGGTATTAGACTACCCTAAATATGGTTGTATCAATGTTCATGCATCACTTCTTCCAAAATTAAGGGGAGGTGCACCGATTCATAGAGCAATTATTGATGGATATACGAGTACGGGTATTACTATCATGCATATGGGTGAAAAAATGGATAATGGTGATATAATAAGTCAAAAAAGTATTGAAATAGAAAAAACTGATAATGTGGGGACGTTACATGATAAATTAAGCCTATTAGGTGCAGAACTATTAATAGAAACATTACCGAGTATTGTTAATGGACAAGCAAATAGAATCGTCCAAAATGAAGAAGAAGTAACATTTGGTTATAATATATCTAGAGAAGATGAACATATTGATTTCAATAAAACAAAAATAGAAATTTTTAACCAAATAAGAGGACTTAATCCATGGCCAGTAGCGCATGCCATTTTAGAGGATAAGGAAATAAAAATATACGAAGCAATTATAGGTGAAGAGAACTATAATGAAAAATCAAATGGTGAAATAGTCAAATTATACAAGGATGGAATAGGCATCAAGGTATCTGATGGAGAAATTATTTTAAAAACAATAAAACCTTCAGGTAGTAAAAAAATGAGTGTAAAAGATTATTTTAACGGATTTAAAGAGAAAGACACTCTAATTGGTAAGGTATTCAGGTGATTTATGAGTAGTTCATTTTCCTATGGATAACCTAACATTTGGTACGAGTTGTGGGGGCTATATGGGTGCAAGTTATAAATGAAAAGGGAGAAGTTATCGTTGAACCACAAATTGTGGATGTTGGGCATGGAAAAGTTTTAATGAGAGAGTGGGATTTATCAAGTAATTCTCACATTGTACAAGTTAGGGCCGTAGAAAAAGGGGCGAAGTATAAATTGGGTATTTTACATACTCTAAGTAAATCTATATTTAGTTAAGCATATAAAAAAGTTAGAAAATACCCTTACTAGAAATTTCTATTAGGGGTATTTTTGTTGGACTTATATAGATCTAAATGAAGAGAGTGTAGCTGAGGGATATAAACTTATCGCAATTAAAAAGGTGCTATCACTAGCCCCCTTACTCTTTCTTATTCTTCAACTTCTTCCTTACCATTCTACCTAACAAGTAGCATACTACCGCTACCAGAACTACCAAACCAATAAGCAACACCATAATACTACTATGACCGCTTTCACGATATACATAAGTTTCTATCACTTCGCCTGTTTCATAATTTATACTATCCATTTCTACACATCCCTATTTTCATTATTCTTTATATAGATTTTAAGTACTTTAATGATAAGGATTAAGGTATAGGCTATAAGTCCTAAAAATCCTAGAATAACAGTTAGGTTAATGAGTGAAAAAAGGATTACTATTACACTGGACATATTAGCTCCTCCTATATTGTGAATTTTTCAGAATAGTATATCATGTTCGAGTAGTAAAATACAATTACAAAGGAGTAATAATTATAAATAATCTACACACAGGACTATTAAATATCATGCAAGAACAAGGAAAGAAATATAATACACCATCTGTATGTATTGGAAAGGTAGTAAAGGTTTAGCCATTACAAATTAAAACAGAAGAGCTATTACTTGAACAAGATGACCTATTCATATTAGACCTTTAACAAGCACCTACAAAAGAAGTGCTCATATCGTATCAAGTGATGAATTAACATCAAGTACACAAACAACTTCATCAGGAAAAAGGAAATTGAAGGAACATCCTTATTGCGAAAGGTGCTGGAGTAAGCGAAAGCTGATTGTTACTGACAACAAGTTTTATATGCTGGAGATGTCCATACTGTGGAAAATCTTTTGGAGTTAGGCATGGAAGAATGGAGGCTATTACACATTGCCCATTTTATGGTGAGAAGCTTAGATAACTTTGTAAAATGGAAAGATAGTAGTATGGATGTCGAAATAAATCGATTTTTTTGTGTTGAGAGATATAATTGAACAAGTATATAATTAAAATAGCAATAACATTTAGTTACCTGATAAGTCTAAATTGATTAAAAAGGAGTAGATACATTGAAAATCATATTAGGTGCAGGGAAAACAGCATTTGAGGGTTGGGTAAGTACACAAGAAGAAGACTTAGATATACTAGACAGACAAGACTTTGAAAAACAATTTCAAGAAAATAGTATAGAGGCAATGCTTGCTGAGCATGTATGGGAGCATATGACAAAAGAAGAAGGAATTGTAGCAGCAAAACATTGCTATGATTTTTTGAAGGCGGGTGGATACATAAGGGTGGCTGTTCCTGATTGTAATTTTAGAAATGAGTGGTATCAAAATATGGTTAAAGTGGGTGGTCCTGGTCCTATAGATCATCCAGCATATACTCATAAAATTGTGTATGATTATAAAAATTTAGTAGATGTGTTCGAAAAAGCGGGATTTGAAGTAGAACTATTAGAGTACTGTGATGAATCAGGAAAATTTCATTATAAATATTGGAATGAACAAGATGGAAAAATTGGTAGGTCATTTCGTTTTGATACACGAAATAGTTTAGATAATTTAGGAATGGTATCTCTTATAATTGATGCTAAGAAACCTCTAATAATTCAAGGCTAAAATTAGTTCTCACGGAAACCATTATGGTAGAGAATCCATAGGTAGATTAATTGCATATGCAAAGGAACAAGGATATACAAAGCTAATTTATCCTGTTGATAAGAAAAACATTGCAAATTGATATTTAGCAATAAATTGGTAATTACTTCTGATAGCAGAACACTTGATGAGGAAGTGTACAAGATTACTCTTTAATAAAGTGAATGAGCAAAACACAAAGTTAATAGCGTAGTACTACTCAATAAAAGAGTTGTTTTATTAACTGACAACAAATAACAAGTCTATATAAATATTACATATAGGCTCTTTTTTCATATCCTAAAATAGAGAAAGAAGTTGACAGTATGTCAAGATCAACTAAAAGTATTACAACAAGAACTGGACATATGAGTAAGACTGATATTGATAAGAGGCTAGAGTATGAAGCAAAGATGTAACAGGGATAAGCCCAATGGAAGGAAAGGAGAGTAATGAAGAAATAGCGAAACAAAGAAGTTTAGTAATTACTAAGGTGTGGTTATTAAAGAATGCATTAGTTTATTAATGGTTATATAATAAAGATTAGATATATACATTAATTAATAAATATTTTACGAATAGGAATATAAGGAGGTAAAAGGTGAAAAGGACAATAGTGTCGGTTGTTGTATTTCTTATCAATTGGAATATGATTTATAGATTATCTCTATGGATATGTGATAAGTTTCCTTATGGTTGGGTTGACTTAGTAGGTTTTGTTTTAATGCTAATAGGATTTGCTATAAGTTTAGTCTTGACAAAGAAAGTAACCGATTATTTATTAGGGGCTGAATGATACGTCTATATGAAACCATACTCATTACAGAAAGAATTAACCAACGATTGCCGTACATCCACAAGGTGTACTTTTTTTATACTCAAAATTAAGCTAGAAAGAATACTTAAATGAAATTATCACTAGAAGAAAAACGAGCCTTCTAAAAAGATGAGCTAGATAAAATTAATGGTTATACAGATGAAGTGAATCAGATTGATACTCAATTCAAACACAAGAAGAAGCTAGAGTATTGATGCCCGTAATGAAAGAGATCCATCAACAAACGATAAGTAAAATCAAACATCCATATTAAATGAACTATGAGTTTTACAAACTGATTCGAATAAAGAAATTGCTACAAGAGAGGTAACAGAAAGTACTTAAAGATACTAGCTACAATGTGTAAAGTAAGTTAATACGCTAGTTAGCTGAATCATATGAATTAACTTTGGATGAGCTAATTGTAAAAGGAAATGAAGCGTATAAGGTGAATGGGCTTAATGATTTTGGCGTGGATGATGGGGTTAAAGAGGCTTTAGATCACCTTTAACACCTTGTGTCATCACTCTAACACAGGGGGAGCATGATAAATATCTTATTGCACCAGTTCGGATGAGCTTAACGCATGACTAGGTTATTTTAAGATTAGTACATTAATTAGTAATAAGCTTAGAAAGTAGGTGATATAATCCGCTTTGATGCAGGGAAACTAAATAAAGGAATAACATTTATAGCCTACACAGAAACGACTAACTCTATAGGACAAACAATTCTACAAGAGCATATGGTAAAGCAAGTATGGGCTAATATTATGCCAATACAAGGATTTGAACAAACCTTAGAAGAACGATTAGGGCATGAAATTGGAACCCAGGATGTTGCTAGTGCTAGAAGGAATATTGGATGCAATTGAGGATATTGTATTGAGTGTAAGTATTTAAATTGAGGTGTAAATAAAAGATTAATTTGTTATAATATACTAAATTGTAGATTGCAAAGTGGATATTTTATAGATCTATAAAGTAGAGTTTGAAAGGAGGTAAGAAAATGATTATCAGAGAGTATGAAGAAACAGATTGCAAATATTTAACAGAATTATTTTATGATACTGTTCATTCAGTTAATGCAAAAGATTATACAGAGGAACAATTGAATGCATGGGCAACAGGCAGTGTGAATTTAAAAGAATGGAACAAGTCCTTATTAGAACATTTTACAGTTGTTGCAGTTGAAGATAATATTATAGTCGGCTTTGGAGATATAGATAAGATGGGATATTTAGATCGACTATATGTTCATAAAGATTACCAGAACAGAGGGATTGCAACTGCAATTTGTAATGAATTGGAGCATGCAGCTAATAAAGTCACAATTACCACATACGCTTCTATCACGGCAAAATCTTTCTTTGAAAAAAGAGGATATAAAGTTATTAAGGAACAGCATGTAGAGAGAAAAGGCGTTTTATTGACAAATTATCTTATGGAGAAATAAAACAATGATTATTTTAATTATGGGTGCTTCTCATACAGGGAAAACTGTATTAGCACAAAAAATATTAGAAAAATACAACATCACATACCTATCTATTGACCACTTAAAAATGGGACTTATTAGAAGTGGTAATACCCAATTAACACCAGAGGATGACGAAGAACTTGTGTCTTATCTATGGCCTATTGTTAAAGAAATTATCAAAACAGCAATCGAAAATCAACAAAACCTTGTGGTCGAAGGCGTGTATATTCCTTTCGACTGGAAAAATGATTTTGATAATGAGTATCTAAAAGAGATTCAGTCTTATTGTCTCATTATGACTAAGGAGTATATTGAAAAGCATTTTTCAGCTATCAAAAAATATGCGAATACTATTGAAAGTCGACTTGATGATTCATACTGTACAATAGAATCAATGATTGAAGAAAATGTGGAAAATTTGCAGATGTGTAAAAAGTATGACTGTAATTATATTTTAATAGAGGATGAATATAAAGTGGATATTGATTTGTAAAAATTCCACTTTATCGAGTAGCCTATCAGTTATAGTCTTAAACTCAACAAATGAATAGTTATTTCATAAATCAAATAATAAACGATGCTCTTAGTAAAAACTTTACTAGGAGTATTTTTTATGCTAAGAAAGGAGATTATACCCATAAATACTCCCTACATAGGAATACTAAATCATACAAGAACAAGGAAAGAAATAGAATACATGAGCTGTATGTATTAGAAAGGCAAAGAACCCCTAAAAGTGTGGATATACAAAATATTACTCTGAAAACCTAATGAAATATAGAAGAAAAATCGAAGAAAGTCCATAAGGCTATAAAGCATCTGCTAAGCAGTATATCCTATTATTTTACGCTAAAACGATTAGATAAAAAAGCTTATAAAGTTTATTCTATGAATGGTCAAGCAATTTACCAGCCTATTCAACACCCCAATTCTTTTAGGGGGATTCGTACATTAGGCATATGATTAGAAGTGAATAGAGATCTATATGGATAATGTATATAAGAGTATGGCAAACTAGTCTCTAATAATAAGAGTAGAGCTAAAGAAGGATTGAGCTAAATGAGTAAAAATGTAAGACGTGGTTTTGTAGTGAAAGATGAAATAGAATTTGGGAATCAATGGGTAGATACATTAGAACAGGCAAGTGAAGAGTTATATTATCTCGTGAATAGAAATTATCCTATTAAATCGGCCTCGACTTTTATAGGAAATCATTATTTATTATCTGAGCGTCAGCGTCTAGCACTTGTTAGAATGACTTCGGCATCTTGGCAGCTACAAAAACGAAAAGAAAAGGAACTTTCATCTAAGCTGCTTCCATCTTGTCTGCATATAGATGGCTTTAATACAATCATTACATTAGAAGTCGCTTTATCTCGGTCCCTCCTCATAAAAGGAATGGATGGTACACTAAGAGATTTAGCAGGCTTACGGGGGACATATGGCATTATTACTCAGACAGAACAAGCTATTAAACTGATATTACAGACTCTCAGAAACCTACACGTAAAAGAAGCAAAGATTTATTTAGACCAGCCTGTATCTAATTCAGGGGATTAAAAGTGCTTATTATGGAGCTTGCCAAGTCTTATCCTACCCAAGTCACAGTATCCGTACTGAGTGAGGTAGATAGGGTATTAGAGCAATTACCTGGTGTTGTTTCAAGTGATGCGATTATACTAGATAAATGTATGAGCTGGTTTAATTTAAATCAACATATTATAGAACAGTATATACCAAAAGCATGGATTTTTACCTTCTAGTCCTATTTTCCTTAAACCTGTGCTATACTTAGAAGAGGTACTAATCTAAAAGTATCCCACAGCAAGGAGCTTTATAAACATGAATTTATATGATCAATTACGAACACTCCAAGTTATGGACAATGCATTTACAGAGTGGACAGACTATAGAAAAGATCTAACAGATTATATTATCACCCATACTTTGTCAAATCAAAGTCTAGCTATTTGGGGTGCAGGAAGATGCAATGACTTAGATCTTGAAAGGTTAAGCAGTCACTTTCAATCTATTACTTTATTAGACCAAGATGAAAACGCTATGCAAGCTGCTATCTATCGCTATAACTTGGGCGATTCTAAAAATATTCATACAAGAGTTATAGATTTTGTGGGCATAACGGATGAAGATTATAGACAATATGCTGCTTATTTAGTAGATGAAGTGAGGGAAAAGGGTATTCACATAAAGTGTAACTGCTTAGTAGAAGTGGTATTAGAAGTACTTGAGCATCTTTATCGAAAGACAATCTATCATGCCATTCCTATAGAAAAGAATAGTTTTGATTACGCCATTGTAATAGGTGTCCATAGCCAACTTATCTCTATGCTAGAATGGATTTGGAGTATCATTTTACAAACCATTCAGCAAGAAGAGTATGAAGTACGTCATGCTATTGCCATGATGAATGATGGCGTAGTAGAAAAGTTTAACCAAACAGTTTTAAATGCTACGAGAAAAAATGTGATTATGGGTTATGAATTAGGTCGATTAGATAGGGCAGGCGTTGTTCAAGGTGCTCACCAGGCTATGGAAGATATTAAAAAAAGGGCCTGCAAAGAAGAAATTGAAATTACAAACACTGTAATACTAGAATGGCCATTCAACTTAAAGGAAGGAATAGCCTATAAAGTAAAACTTCAAAAAATATATCCTTTTTGTTATACTAAAAGTAGAAATCCTTAAGGAGAATGAGAGGATACTATGACGGTTAAAGAATTAGATAAAATTGCGAAAAAAGGTTTAGAGATGCCTAAAGGGCTTGCTTCCTATGAACAGTCCTACTATATTGCCTCTAGAGGATTATATATGCAATATGCAAAAGGTGAGATAACAGTAGCACAGGCTAGGGAAGAGAAAAAAGAAGTGCTCAAGGCCTATGAAGAAGGAAAATGGGAATGGAATTACTTTATGCAGCTCCATAGTGTGTTAGAACAACTTAAGACACTCAAAGAGGAAGGTTTTAATAGTGTGCTTGAGTTTGAGATTTTAGAAACAATAAATGCGCTTCTGCATCAAGAAGCATAGTAAAAAAGCTAGGCATATGTCTAGCTTTTTTATATATTCATTCATGGTCTATCTGAAACTACTTGAAAATCCTAATGCAATGTGTAACAATAAAAAAGTCAATTTATTAAACTAAATATATGCAAAGGAGTCTTTATGGCTAAAAAGAATGAAATTATCGACGGTCTAATTGAAAAAGTAAAATTTCCTAACAAAGGAATTATGTATATAGAAGAAGAGCGTATTCCTGTTCTAGTACCTGATACATTTCCAGGTCAGAAAGTACGCGTAAGATTACAACGTAAAAGAAAAGGGACATGGGAGGGACGTGCTCTAGAGCATCTTGAAAACCCTGCTCATTTTGTAAAACCTTCATGTGAATATTTTGGTCTATGTGGTGGCTGTGCTATGCAGCATTTAAGCTATGAAATTCAGCTTGAACATAAACATGAACAAGTTCAAACACTTCTTCAAAATGCTGGTGTTACAGGATATGAAGATATGGGGATTTTAGGTAGTCCATCTGAATGGGCTTACCGTAACAAAATGGAATTCTCCTTTGGAGATGCCTGCAAAGACGGCCCAATGACACTAGGTATGCACCGCAAAAATAGTACATTTGATATTATTACAGTAGATGGCTGCAAAATTGTAGATGAAGACTTTAATATGATTTTAAGATTTGTATTACGCTATGCACAGTCTTTCAATCTACCATTCTATAAAAAGAAAATCCATGAAGGCTTCTTACGCTACCTTATTGTAAGACGTTCTGAAACAACAGGAGACCTTCTGATTAATATCGTTACAACGACACAAAGAGACTTTGACTTTACAGAGCTTGCTAACTACCTTGTAGACTTAGGAACAAAAGGCAAAATTGCAGGGATCCTTCATACGTATTCTGATACACTTGCAGATGCTGTTAAACCAGACTCTACGAGAGTACTTTATGGTAAAGATGCCTTTACAGAAACAATTTTAGGACTTCAATTCAATATTTCTCCTTACTCATTCTTTCAAACTAATACAAAAGGTGCAGAACTTCTTTATAAGACAGCACTTGATATGCCACAAGATATCACAAGTAAAGTAGTATTTGACCTTTATTCAGGTACAGGTACCATTGCACAAATTATGGCAACCAAAGCAAAAGAAGTATACGGTATTGAAATTGTAGAAGAAGCAGTAGAAAAAGCTAAAGAAAATGCTAAACTTAATGATCTTACAAACTGCCACTTTGTAGCAGGAGATGTTCTTAAGGAAGTAGAAAACTTCCACGTGAAACCAGAACTTATCGTACTTGATCCACCACGTGAAGGAATTCATCCAAAAGCAATAGATAAAATTATTGGTTTTGATGCTAAAGAACTTCTCTACATTTCATGTAAACCAACAAGCCTTGCAAGAGACCTTCCAGTATTCGAACAATCCGGTTATAAAGTAGAGAAAGTATGCTGCGTAGATATGTTCCCTCATACACATCATGTGGAAACAATTGCTTATTTAGTTAAAGAAAACTAGTATTTTCAATGGTTTTATAGACTTAAGATTGGATTAAAAGAATAGGTGGACAAATTCTAATTAAATAATTCCTCAAAGAAGTTGCATCAATACTTGTTGCAACTTCTTTTGTTAATATACCATTTTCGAAGTCAATATCATCAATAGTCAAAGCTCTCATCTCACTCTTTCTAAGTCCACAACCAATAGCTAAATAAAAAGCAGCTTTATGCAATAAATTAATTTCAGTTGAATAATGTTGTAATAGAGTTTTAATTTCCTTGAGATATAATAATTCCGCATGATTAGTTTTAGACTCTTTTGGAAGTTCTATATGGATATATTTTAAGAAATCTATACAGAGCATCCAAAAGGATAGCAAATAGGAAAAGGCTATACAAGTTCTTGTAGAAACTAATATTATAAGTCCAGTAGCGTAGCAGTTAGATAAGAGGAATATGAATAATGTACCATCTGTAATTAAGAAGATGGATAAGTATGTAGAGGATAGGTTTTAATAGGCTTATGCTTATTTTTTTATGCTAAAATACTGACTTAATTAGAAATATATGATAAATTTAGAGTAAGAAAAAAATAGATGTGTTTGAGTGAAATTATTGTTAGTATGCGAGGGGGAAGACAAATGCCATTCGTTAAAATAGATGAAAAAAATATTTATTATGAAGAATATGGCAAACATAATAAGAATACAATAGTTTATTTTCATGGTGGACCTGGTGAGAGCTGTCTTAGTTATACACACCAAGCTAAAGTTCTAGGGGAGAACTATCATGTTATTAGTTTTGACCAATATGGGGTTTTAAGGTCAGATGCTATCCCAGAAAATCAAGTGTTTGGAGTTAAAGACCATGCTCAATTGATTGAAAAAATGAGAAAAAAATTAGGAATTAATTCATGGACAGTGCTAGGACATTCATATGGAGGAATGCTTGCCTCTCACTATGTTCATACATATTCTAAGCATGTGGATTCTGTAATTTATGACTGTCCTACATGGAATATAGCTCTTACATCTAAAACAGTTGCATCTTTTCTATTACCGTATTTTGAAAAGGTTGGGTGCGAAAAGGGCGTGAATATTTGTAATGACATCCTAAATGAAGAAATTACCAGTAAAGATGCATTTGATAAAGCAATAATGTTATCGAGAATGATGCAAGAAGATGAGGGGATAAGAATATATAGTCATGTAATTGATCCGCATGACTACCAACAATATAACATGAAATATATACCTCAAATCAATACTGATGCCACTAATTGGGGGAAGTTTGTAGTACATACACAAAAACTTATGGAACAGGGAGATTTCTATAACAACTATCTTCCAAATTTAAAAGATATAAAGGTACCATCATTATTGTTAGTTGGAAAATATGACTTAACTTGTGGTAAAGACCAACAGGATTACTTTTGTAAGTATTCACACAACGGATATATTGTCGAATTTCAAAATAGTGCACATTTATCATGGATTCAAGAACCCCAAGCCTATACGAAAGCAATTATCGATTTTTTAGATACAAAGATATAATGATTTCTATGTAACTCTATCTCAAATTAAGTATGGTACAAAATGAGCAAACATAATGCGAAATAAGCACCTTAGGATTTATTAGACTCATTGTAAATACAGTCTTGTATGGAACAAATAGTTATTTAACAAGTCAATAAAAATATCTTTTGGACTAGGACTTCGGTTCTAGCCTTCTTTTTTCATGAAAAAAGAAGTAGACTAGGGAATCTACTTCTTAAGCCAAAGAAGCCTATAAATTTAGGGGAGTTATAGGGCTCCTTCATAAATATTACCGCAACGGACAAGTAATATTTATGAATATATAATAAATATAAAAAACAAAAAAGTCAATATTTATACAATTATAATAAAAAATCATAGTTAATTTGAGACATTATATAGATATAAGTCTAATAAAGTGATATAATGTTTAATGTTGAGGATTAATCTAGTACCTTTTTTATTTTTGAATAGAATATATTTCATAAAGATTAGCTTTTACTCAGATAATAATTTTTATAGGTAAATATTATAAGATTTAGAAGAGATATTTTCACCAGCGAAGATTATCATATTAACCTTAAGAGGGATATTGATGAAGGATAATATTTCAGTTTATTAAAGGTTTGTTGCAACATAACCACAAGTTAAACAAATAGTTATTTCGAGGTAGGTTTTATGAACCTATCTCTTATTTTTTATCCAAATACTGATTTTGTAAAAAAAATATGATAAAGTTAGAGTGAAAAATATTTTATAGAATAATAGCTTATGGCGGTGAGATAGTAAAAAAGATTATAAAAGAAATAATAAGATTATGTTTAAGAGGTATTTTAGGATGGAATACGTATTCTTTACATAGCCTTAAAGAACGAAGTAAAAAGCAAGAGCCTATAGGTCTGAAAGAAGAAAGATAATGAAAAACGAGAAGTATCATTTTTTAGGTAAGATTGTAGCTTAATATTACTTTTTGTTTAAAGACCGATTAGAAATTTAACGTACTAAAATAGGTTCATATTTGAAAAAGGAGGTACGAGATGGAAAATAGAAAAATAGCAAATAAGTATGTACCAGAAGTAACAAGTAATCTTAGAAAAAACTTTGTAAGAATGCCGGAAGAAATAGCAGAGTGTAGTGGTATTCGTATATTTGGTAAGCGCATAAAGTCATTTATCTTTACAACAGATGTTGCTATCATAAAAAATACAAATGCAGATGCGGTTATTGCAGTTTATCCTTTTACACCACATCCAGCTATTACTCAAGCTATTTTGTCTGTTTCAGATATACCTGTTATATGTGGAGTAGGTGGCGGGCTTACACATGGTATTCGCTCAGCTAATATTGCACTACATGCCGAATTTCAAGGAGCTATAGGTGTGGTATTGAATGCCCCAACTCCTAATGAAACAATTACATACGTAAAGGAACATGTAGATATTCCAGTTATCATAACAGTCGTGAGTGAATTAACAGATATAGGAGAGAAGCTTAAAGCAGGTGCAGATATTATTAATGTAAGCGGAGGAGCAAACACTGTTCGTATAGTAGAAAAAATACGAAGGGAATATCCTGATATTCCTATCATTGCTACAGGTGGTCCGAATAAGGAAAGTATCTTACAAACTATTAGAGCTGGAGCAAATTGTATTACATATACGCCACCTACAAACTGCGAATTATTTAAAGAAAAAATGAAATTATACAGAGAAATTGAAAATAGTAAGTATTATAGGGGGTGTGAAAACAAGAATTAGATAATACCAAGCCTTAGAGCAAGTATGCTTTAGGGCTTTTTGTTATAGGTATCAGGAAATATATTTGATATATTCCCTAAAGAGAGGAAGAAACACAGCTAAAAAATAATTATAGATATTGCAGACTTTATAGTTCATACAGTTCAATAGAATAGTTATTAAAAAAGTAAATACAAATATTATTTTAGAGTAGGTAGAATATCTACTCTTTTTTAGTGACTAAAAGTGCTGTATTTTTCATTTGTTTTTGTAATTTAATCACAATGTTGTCCTACATACATAGTATATAAGTGTAGTATCGTTTTTAAAAAAGGAGGTATCTATTAGGGAACGTAATAGTTGCAGAAGATAAATATAAATTTTTAGTACTTATAAAAAGTAGTAAATAGACTATTAAATAGAATTGATTGTAGAAAGGTGGAGAGAATTGTATGAGTATGAATCCCTTTTTAGAGAAGCCCATGAATCTAAACTGTTCATTTAAGGATTGGAAGAGTATTTATCCTAAACCTTATAATAAATATGAGATAGATCCTTATACCAAGACACGTATTATACTTATGAATGGAACAGAATTTGAAGCAAATTGGTTTTCTCATCAATTTTCTAGGCATTGCCCCAATAATGATTTAAGACGTGAAATTGCCCTAACAAGAAGAATAGAGCAGCAACAGCAAAAGGTAATTAGTGTTTTAAAGCCAGCAAATGAAAGTATTCTTGAACATACAATTAGTTATGAGCAGCTAGCTGTTGATTTAACAGCAATATTAGCACAAAGAGAGCCAGATTGTTATGTAAAAGCAGCTCTTGATTTTGCATTATTAGAAGACTTTGATCACCTCTATCGTTACTCTGATTTATTAGAGATGGAATATGGGACAAAATCTGAGTATTTAGTTGGGCATTATACAGAGATTATGCCAGGTAGACCAACCATATCTGAACATCGTTATCCTATAGATAATATTAGAAGATTCGTAAATTTCGATACAGCAGATCCTATTACTAAACTTAATATATCTATTATTACAGCAGCTGAACAACAAACTATGAATTATTATATGAATATAGCAGGTTTCTATTGTTCTGATCTTGGAAGACAGCTTTATCAAGAAATTGGCTTAATTGAAGAACAGCATGTAAGCCAGTACGAGAGCTTAAAAGATACACGATTAACTTGGCTTGAGGACTTATTATTACATGAGTATACAGAGTGTTATTTATATTACTCTTGTTATGAAGATGAAACAGACTGCTACATTAAAAAGATTTGGGAAGAACATTTAGAACAAGAAATTGCTCATCTCCATAAAGCAGTACAACTTCTTGAACGATTTGAAGGAAAGTGTTGGCAAGAAGTTATTCCAAATGGATATTTCCCTGAACTTCTAAGATTAGGACCTAATAAGGAATATATAAGGGATGTCATTAGAAACACCGTGTATCTAACATCGGTAAAAGAGGACTATGCAGAGCCTTGTGAACTTTCTAGTGATGCATCATTCTTTAAATTCCAAGAAGCTTTAAATCATGATGTATGCAGTGTACCTAGCCATAAAACAATTGAAAAGATAATTGATGAGAATGGAGAAGATTATCGTTTTGAAATAGCACCTCATCCAATTAAAGAACTAAGCAATAGAACATGTGATAATGTATGTGTTGGAGTAGTATAAAGAAGTATGTGAATGAATAACAGTTTGCGTTCCAGCCAAATAGCATTCACGCGAATGTTCTGAAGCGCAGCCTTACTTTTTAATTGCCAATAAAGGCTAGGAATATCTTTACAGTTTAATAAAGATATTTCTAGCCTTTAGGTTTATAATATTTTATTGGAGTGGATTTAAATTTTCATTGGCACTCATACTTAAAATCATTTGTACAAGGAGTTCAATTTCATTTTCGATATCTTGAAGGTTGACAGCTTCACAAGGTGCGTGCATATAACGAAGTGGTAAGGAAACAAGTGCTACTGGAACACCTTTACCTGTTAATCTAATTCTGTCGGCATCTGTACCTGTGGATCTTGGAGTGAGTTCATACTGAAGTGGAATATTATGTACTTGAGCAGCTTTCTCTAATAGCTCATTGATTTTCTTACTAATAGGTGCACCTTTAGATAGGATAGGTCCTTTACCAAGAGATACACAGCCACATTCCTTTGGATTCATTTCTGGATGATCTGTTGCGAAAGAAACATCACAAGCAATACCCATAGTTGGATTAATATGACTTGCTGCAAAGTAAGCACCACCCATATTAGTCTCTTCATTTACTGTACTTACAGCATAAACTGCCACATTAGGATTCTGATCCGCAACTCTTCTAAGTACTTCGGCTACAATAAAAGCACCTGTGCGGTTATCTAAACCACGTCCTACCATAACATCATTAAGTAAATACTCATAGTTTGTATCGTAGATTACATAGTCACCCATAGAAACATACTCTTCAATTTCTTCTTTATTACGTGCCCCACAATCGATAAAGAGGTCCTGTACCTCCACCTTATCTTTAGGGTCCCCTTGATGTTCAGGTTTAACACCTACTATACCTTTTATAACGCCTTTTTTACCTAAAATTTTTACAGTCATACCTAGCGCTAGTTTAGGATTGATCCCACCTGCTTTGGTTACATACACATAACCATTTGAATCAATATAGCTTACCATATAAGCAATCTCATCGCAGTGTCCTGCAAGCATTACTTTAAAAGGTTTATCAGGATTAACAGATGCTATGACATTGCCCACTACATCTGTTTCAATTTTGTGAGCAAATGGTTCTACATATTGAATCCAGAGTTTTTGAAGTTCTACCTCATCGCCAGATGGTGAAGGTGTTTCAATTAATTGTTGTAAAAAATGTTTAGATTCTGGTCTCATTTTATCCTCCTAAATATAATAATATCTTTATCATATCATATTTACTTTCTTTGCATAGAGTCTATTAAGAAAAATGAGTATGACAGAAAATACCTTAGACTTCTATAAATAATAAATTTTAAAAGGCTAGATACTAAATATGGAGTATTTTTAAAGGAGGTTTATAAAATGGCGAAAGAAACTGGATTTGCAAGCTTTACAACAGATGCAACAAAAAATCATATACAAGAGCAGCAAAGACAAGCTGGAGATCCTTTTGCAGGTGTGCAAAGACACAAAGATAAACAAAAAGCTATGAATAAAAATAATTAATCGAGAAGCGAGTGATTGTTTTATGAATAATAATAAAAATAGAATGAAAGATAGAGATAAAAGCAATGCAACAATGCGAAAGATAGACCCTAGTCGTTATGCAGATAAAGGGATTATCAATGGTGAAAAAATTGGTGTACATGATGGTAAACATGAAAAAAGCAATTAAATATTAGTTTTTAAAATGAAGAGGAATAGGATTAAAAGTACCTAGTCCTCTTTATTTCTATACATCAAATACTCATTAAATAATGACCATTTACTTTACTTAGAACAACTTTTAGCAAATAACGCGTATGCAATACCTTTAATTTATGTTATGCTATGCTATAGACAAAAATAGCATTAAGGAGATAGATAATGATTGAATTAGGTAAAATTCAAGTGCTAGAAGTGGTGCGTGAGAGCGACTTCGGTGTATATTTAAACTCAAAAGAAGAAAAAAGTGAAAATGATATTTTACTTCCTAATAAACAATTTCCAGAAGGTACAAAAGTAGGGGATGAACTAGAAGTATTTATCTATAGAGATACAGCAGATAGACTTATTGCCACAACTATTATGCCAAAACTTACACTTGGCAAAGTAGCAGAGCTAGAAGTTGTAGAACTGACACATATTGGGGCGTTCTTAGACTGGGGGCTTCAAAAAGACTTATTCTTACCTTTTAAACAACAAGTTGGTAAGCTTCAAAAAGGTGATAAAGTTATTGTAGGTCTTTATATTGATAAAAGTGACCGTTTATGTGCAACAATGAAAGTATATGATGTACTAAGCTGTAAATCACCTTATAAACAAAACCAAAGTGCTAAAGGGCTTATCTATAGTATAAAAAAAGAACTTGGCCTATTAGTTGCTGTAGACTATACTTACCATGGTTTAATTCCTTCAAAAGAAGTATTTGGGCGTTACCAAGTAGGTGATGTAGTAGAGGTACGTATTAAAAAGATTAGACCAGATGGTAAATTAGAGCTTAGTATGCGTAAACAAGCTTATCAGCAAATAGAAGATGATGCACAAAAACTTATGCGAATACTAGAAGAAAGAGATGGTATACTTGCTCTTAATGATAAAAGTACTCCAGAACGTATTAAAGCAGAACTCAATATGAGCAAAGCTTCTTTTAAAAGAGCAGTAGGGCGTCTCCTTAAAGAAGGTGCTATTATGTTTGTAGATAATGGTATTAAAAGAAATTGGTAAAATAAATAAAAAGAGTTTCCTATTATATGAATTATGGAAACTCTTTTTGTTTGAAATTTGCATTTTACTGTGGTATAAAAATAATAGATATTATTTCAAGAAAAATTGACATCTATAGGAGTTTATATGAAAAAACATAACACAATGAAAGACATTATTATTATTGGTTTTGCTTTATTTGCCATGTTCTTTGGTTCAGGTAACCTAATTTTTCCACCGTATTTGGGAAGATTAGTAGGAGAGCAATACGTTACAGCTATGATTGGCTTTATGATTATGGGGGTAGGTTTACCACTTTTAGGCGTTATGGCAACGGCTAAAGCCGGAGGAAGTTTTGATGAGATCGGGAATAAAGTAGGAAAGACCTTCTCTATTATTTTAATGACAGCACTTATTTTAGCTATTGGACCTTTTTTAGCTATTCCAAGAACAGCAGCTACAACTTTTGAAATTAGTATTAGACCTTTCTTACCAAGTGTAAGTCCTTTTATCATTATTGCTATCTATTTTGGGATTAACTTATTCTTTGTACTAAGTCCTAACTCTATTGTTGATATTATAGGTAAATTTTTAACACCTGCTTTACTGATTACGCTTTTAATTCTCATTGTAAAGGGAGTACTCGTACCAGTTAGTACACTTACTGACAATACTTTACCTAATACATTTACAGCTTCTCTTATTGAAGGTTATCAAACAATGGATGCACTTGCGGCAGTATGCTTTGGTGGAATTATTGTTACAACTATTAAATCTAAGGGCTATACAAGTACAAATGAAGTGATTAAAATGACACTTAAGTCCTCTTTAATTGCTATTGGAGGGCTTGGTATTATCTATGGTGGTCTTATGTATCTTGGTGCACATACGACAAACCTTGTAGGTGAAATTGAAAAGACAGCACTTGTTATTATGCTTGCTAAACAAATATTAGGAAGTGCAGGAACTGTCTTTCTCGCTGTAGCTGTTGCACTTGCGTGCCTTACAACTTCTATTGGGCTTACAACAACAGGTGCTACGTATTTTTCAAATTTATCTCGTGGTAAACTATCTTATAAAGTAGCTGCTATCCTTATTTCTGTTTTAAGTATGGCGATTGCGCTTCTTGGGGTAGATCATATTGTAGGCCTTACAACACCTATTTTAAAAATTCTCTATCCAATTATTATTGTACTTGTCCTTTTAACACTTATAGGCAAATATGTATCTTCATCATGTGTTTATAAAGTAACCGTCTATGTAACACTTGTAGTAGTACTTATTGATGTACTTGGAAAACTCTTTAATATAACTATTTTACAACGTTTAATGAGTTATTTACCTTTAAGTAGCGTAGATTTTGCATGGCTTACACCGGCACTTCTAGCCTTTGCAGTTTCTAAACTTTTTCTTTGTAAAACAGAAAAAACTGCTTAAAGGTATATTATAAAAACCTAGAAATTATAAATATTTCTAGGTTTTTAGTTTTGAAGGATAAAGTTAGGTATCTTTTGAGAAAATACACTTTATAAACTCATAAATTAGTCTAATTGACCATAAGTATTAAAAGTAATATTCTGGCATTTATGTATTGACATAAGCCAAGTTGTAGATTAGTCTAATAAAGGCTAAATAGAAAAAACTAGAGGGATGATACGATGAACGAACAAGAAATTTTACTTAAACAAACCTTTCATGAAGAATTGTTAGGTTTATATAAACGTATTGTAAAAGAATTAAAATATAAATCACCACGTCTATTAGAAATGATGAACAAATACGGTGGTTATGAAGCTGTTATTAAAATTCTTCCAACAGATGCTCATACATTTGACTTTACTTTACTTTGGGAACAAGAACGTCTAGATTTATCCATTGAAGCTTTAGTCACTAAGGAACGTTATAAAACACTTTTTCCACCAGACGTTATACAGTTTTGTCAAAAACGTCTTGATGAATATAATTATGCACCTAAAAAACTAAAAGAAGAAGATCCTCAGCTAGATGACTTTATTAATGATCTTTTTAATTTTGATACTTTAGTGCAAGCAGAAGAACCTGCACCGAAGGCACCATCTATTCCTAAATCTGATACAGATATTCTAGAAAGAAAAGTGTCACAAGAAGAATGGGAAGAACTTTTTGTAACACCTTCTATCTTTACATCAAAAAATCAAGATATGATCATTAAAATGTATGGATTAGGTGGCAAACATGTTACGCCAGGAGAAATAGGGGCTCAAGAAGGCTATACTACTAAATATCCATTTTATGAAGTTATTATGACACTTGCAAAACGTATTAAATCAGCCCTTAAATTAGAGGTGCCTGTTAATGAGATGGGTAAACCGGTTTGGTGGCAAATTCTATTTATAGGCATGTATCATAACAATCAAGATTTTAGTTGGTCTTTAAGAGATGAGCTTATTCAAGCTCTTCATCATCTTATGGAAATTGGAACAATTGAAAAAGTAGAACGTCCTATTAAAGAAGATGAAACTATTCAAGAAGTGGAAAAAGTTATTCCAGTAGCTGAAGCTCAAGTAGAAAATCTACCTAGTACGGTAAGTAAGCCTGAAATCAAAGAAGCACCTATTGCCGAAGACGTTTCTATGGAAGTTTCTAAACCTAAAGTAGAAGAAACTTCTCTAGCTAGTCCTGAACCGGTATTAGAAGAAGTGGCTATAGCTGCAACTGAAACAGCTATACCTGCACCGTTGGAGATAGTAGATCAAGTATTAGATGAAACAGCTATTAAAGAAAATACTACCTGGGCAGCCCTTAAGACAGAATGTTTAGATTACTATGGTCCAGTTTGTGATTTATGTGGTTTTGATTTTGGTTACACTTATGGGGAAGCTTTTGAAAACTTTATTAAAGTTCATGTTATCAAACCTTATTCGGATGAAACCCTTCAGACTTTAGACCCTCATAAAGATCTAGTACCTATTTGCTGTAACTGTGATGCCGTTATTCATAGCAAAATACCAGCTTATAGTATTGATGAAGTAAAAGAAATGCTTGCAAAAGCTCAAAAAGACGTAGATTAATCCTCTACGTCTTTTTGTTTTATAGTTTGATAATCCATGTTATACTTTTTAAAAGGAGAGGATTTTATGAAGAAAACAGCACTTATTACAGGGGCTACAAGTGGGATAGGAAAAGCCTATGCTGTAGCTTATGCTGCACAAGGTTATCAGCTTATTTTAACAGGTAGGAGGCGAGAGCTTTTAGAAAGCTTTGCTCATGATCTTTCTACATATTTTAAAATAAAAGTAACAGTATGCCTTGTAGACTTTACGAATACAAAAGCTTTTAACTCTTTTATAAGTTATATTGAAACTGCCTTGCCTATTCATGTTTTAGTAAACAATGCAGGCTATGGCCTTGAAAAGAGTTTTACAGAAGATACATTTAATATACAATGGGATATGGTCAATGTACATGTTAAAGCAAGTATCCAGCTTGCACACCTCATTTCAGCTAACCTTAAAGCACTAGGACTTACAGGGACAATCATTAATGTTTGCTCATTAGCAAGTATGATTCCTTTACCTACATCTGCTATGTATTGTAGCACTAAGTCCTTTTTAGTTAAATTCTCAGAGTCTCTAGCTTTAGAACTTAAACCTTACGGGATTAAAGTACAAGCCTTATGTCCAGGATTTGTACACACAGATTTCCATGATAAATTAGGTATTGCTAAAGAAAAGTGTCATACAAAAGGTATTGTGACATGGATGGGACCAGAAGAAGTGGTTAAGGATTCGCTTAAAGCACTTAAACACAACTGGCAAGTCATCTGTATTCCAGGAATATGGAATAAAGCTGCTTATCAAGTACTTAAGATAGTTCCACGTAATCTTTATTATAAAGCGATTACAGAGTATGATTCTTGCTTTTCTACAAAGATAAAATAAGTATAATTTCCCTCTTTTAAGCACACTTTATATAAAGATAAGATTGCTTAAAAGGAGAATAAACCATGAAAAAATTACGTTTATTTGTGCTACTTTTAATACTTGTTACCCTAAGTAGCCTTATACCAACTTATGGCCTTGAACCTATTGACCTTCCAGAACCTCCTGCACCTAGTGAACCTGAAAAACCATCCTTTATCGTCTGTATCGATCCTGGGCACCAAGCCAAAGGAGATGGTAAAAGTGAAGCCGTAGCGCCTGGTAGTGGTCAAAGAAAAGCTCGAGTTTCTTCTGGTACAGCAGGCGTGGCTACAAAAAAAGCTGAATATGTAGTAAATCTTGAAGCTTCTATGATTCTTAAACAGCTTCTTGAAGAAAAAGGTTATACCGTTTATATGACACGTGAAAGTCATGATGTTAATATTAGTAATGCTGAACGTGCTGAATTCGCCAATCAAAAAGGTGCTCAAATGACTATACGTATTCATTGTGATAGCATTGGAAACAGCGGTAAAACAGGCGCAACCTTACTTGTTCCTTCCAAGACAAGTAAATATACGAGCGGTATTTACGAAAAGAGTAATGCCTATGCAGAGTGCCTAAAAACTGCGCTCAAAGAAAAGGGTGTTAAAGTAAATGGTATTTTTGAACGAGGAGATATGACTGGTTTTAACTGGTCACGCGTTCCAGTAGTGATCTTTGAAATGGGCTTTATGAGTAATTATAATGAAGACCGTATGCTTTCCGACCCAAGCTACCAACACAAGCTAATGGAAGCTGTTGTAGAAGCATTAGATATGTACCGAGACAATGAGCAATAAAAAGAAGTGCTTGCAAATTATTTTTGCAAGCACTTCTTTTTTTAATAATGTACATCTATCAAATGGAAGGTAATAGATTTATTACTCCATCCTAAATCATAAGGAACAAGAAGCCTATCTGTATTATGGCATGTTACAAGTGGATAACCTTTTGAATCTAATCCTGTTACAGTAGAAACATGCGTGATACGGCCTTTTTTCTCATAAGCTACAATATCGCCAGGACGAAGCTGGTAGGCTGATTGATAAACTTCTTTATAACTTCCCTTAGCGATGTAGGAAGCACGTCCACTACCTACCCAATAATTTTTAAAAGCCTGTGCATTCAGCCATGCCTTAGTTCCATCATTTGTATAATTCCAGGTACCATTCTTTTTAAATCCACCTCCCTCATAAAGAATCTGTGAAGCAAAGTTGGCACAGTCCCCACCTCTTGGGTTACAATTTAAATACTTTTTATTGTATCTAAATAAGTTCTCTCCTTCACCAATACCACACCACATATGAGCATAATCCACAGCCTTCTGTGTACGTTCATCTATTTTATAATCTGGAGCTTTATGATTCAGGATGAACTGCTTCATTTCTTCGGATTTCTCGTTAGTAATATCTAAAGAGTCTGCAAAGGGGTCTGTATACCATTCTTTTACGATTTTATAAGTACCATCTTTCTCTTGAAGATGAATATAGTGAGAAGTACCTAATTTGAAAGAAGTGATTGCTTCAGGGCTATCCGTATAACTATACGTAAATTCTGTAGCCACATTACAAGTCATTCCAAAAAGTCCATTTCCTCTATCACGTACTTTACGCATATGAATCTGGGAATGAATATCGTGGAAAGTAATCCCTTGTTTATCTGCCCAGTTTTTTAAATATTTAGCTTTAATCTCTTCATGTTCAAAGGCATATAACCCTGTTTTAATATGTGTATCATAAAGATCTTTTAAATGTTCTATATCTGTTTTAAGAAGGTCTTGATTACGACTTTCAAGAATCCCTTTTAAAATTTCTAAAAACTTAGCTTGTAATTCTTCCTCTGATAAAGGATGAGGATTATCAGAAGGTGTATTTTGATCCAATACCGTATCTTCTGTCGGTGGCTCTGGCAAAACAGGAAGTTCAATTTCAATAGGTAAATCATCTAGGTAAGTCGTTTCAGTAGCATAAATGCTACTAGATAAGCCTATACTAACAAGTATTGTGGCTATTATAAACTTTTTGCAATAGCTACATTTTTTCAAGGGGATGCTCCTTTCATATCAAAAATCCTTACTTTATAGGTTTTGTAAATTTTTAAAATTTATAGATGGAAAATATGGTAGAAACCTAATAGGAAAATAGAGCTAGAATGACAGTTCTAGCTCTATTTTTACAAATTGCTCTTGTTTAATAACTATCCTTATTTTTTTTTAGATATTATGTTATAATAAAGTACTGAAAAAATTAAGGAGGTCCTTATGGGAGAAAGAAAAGAAATTAAAATTACTACAGTAGAAGCAAAAAGACAGATGGATATTATTGCCCAGCTGTCACAACATATAAAAGACAAAAATCTTAAATTCTGCATCTCTACATTTGGTTGCCAAATGAATGCCCACGATTCTGAAAAAATCCAAGGGATGTTGAAACAAATAGGGTATATTGAAACAGATAAAGAAGCTGAAGCAGATTTAATTCTTTACAATACATGCTGCGTTAGAGAGAATGCTGAAAAGAAAATATTCGGTAAATTAGGCTACTTAAAACTTTTAAAACGTAAAAAACCAGATTTACTAATTGCTCTTTGTGGTTGTATGATGCAACAAGACGTAGTACTTGAAAACTTAAAGAAAAACTATAGACATGTGGATATAATTTTTGGAACTTATAACTTATATAAATTACCAGAGCTCCTTCAAACACGTTTTGAAACAGGTAAAGCTGTTATTGATATTTGGGATTCTCATCAAGATATTGTAGAAGACCTTCCAAGTGAACGTAAATATCCATTTAAATCTTGCGTTAACATTATGTTTGGCTGTAATAACTTCTGCACTTACTGCATCGTGCCTTACGTAAGAGGCCGTGAACGCAGTCGTAAAAAAGAAGATATCTTAAATGAAATTCGCACACTTGTTGCAGATGGTGTTAAAGAAATTATGCTCCTTGGCCAAAATGTTAACTCTTATGGTAAGACCTTAGAAGAGCCTATGACTTTTGCTCAGCTTCTACGTGAAGTAAATGCAATTGAAGGTTTAGAACGTATTCGTTTTATGACTTCACATCCTAAAGATTTAAGTGATGAGCTCATTACAGCTATGGCAGAATGTGAAAAAGTATGTAACAGTTTACATTTACCATTCCAAGCTGGTAGCAGCGAAGTATTAAGACGTATGAATCGTCATTATACAAAAGAAAGCTATTTAGAGCTTGTACGCAAAGTAAAAGAAGCTATGCCAAATATTGCCCTTACAACAGATATTATTGTTGGGTTCCCTGGTGAAACAGATGAAGACTTTGAAGAAACAATGGATGTTGTAAGACAAGTAGGTTTCTCAAGTGCCTTTACTTTCATTTATTCTAAACGTACAGGTACACCAGCTGCTACTATGGAAGACCAAGTGCCAGAAGATGTAACTAAAGAACGCTTCAATAGATTACTTGATCTTGTAAACAGTATGCAAGCTGATTATATGCATACTTTCTTAGAACAAGAAGTAAGTGTTTTATTTGAAGAGGTTAACAAACAAAACCCAGAACTTTTAAGTGGTCGTACAAGTGAAGGCCTCTTAGTTCATGCTAAAGCAGATCATAATTTAATCGGACAAATTAGAACAGTTAAAATAACAGAGAACAAAACCCACTATTTAGTAGGTACTTGTTTATAGAAGGTGATTAATATGAACGTAACACCTATGATGAGACAGTATTTAGACATCAAGGAAGCCAATCCAGACTGTATTTTATTCTTTAGACTGGGTGACTTTTATGAAATGTTTTTTGAAGATGCTAAAACAGCTTCTCGAGAGCTCGAAATTACTTTGACAGGACGTGATTGTGGCCTGCCTGAACGTGCCCCTATGTGTGGGGTACCGTTCCATGCAGCAGACAACTATGTAGCCCGTCTTGTAGAAAAAGGTTATAAAGTAGCTATATGTGAACAAGTTGAAGACCCTTCAGCTTCTAAAGGGATTGTAAAACGTGATGTAGTACGCATTGTCACACCAGGGACTATTTTAGAAGGTAATACGATTCAAGAAGGTAAAAATAATTATATTGTTTCTATTACAAGCGTAAATGAACAATATGGGTTAAGCCTTTGCGATGTTACAACAGGTGAATGGCTTGTAACCGAGCTTGCTAATACAGAAGGCGAGCATAAGTTACTTGATGAGCTTGCTAAATTCGCACCTGTTGAATGTATGCTAGATGAAGTTACCTTCACAGAAACAAAACTTAAAGATACACTTAAAGACCGTTTTAATGCAGTAGTTGAAGTGATTCCAGCTCATGTTCTTGATAGAGATCTAAGTGAAAAATTACTTCTAAGTCATTTCAACATATTAAGTCTTGACGGTATTGGACTTAGTCAACATCCTGCATGTATGCTGGCTGCATCTAGTTTATTAAATTACTTAAAAGAAACGCAGAAGAATGAACTTTCTCACTTAAGTCATATAAGCTATTACAATGTGAATGAGTTTATGCTCTTAGATAGTTCGACAAGACGTAACCTGGAACTTACAGAAACGCTCCGTGAGAAAAAACGTAAGGGATCCCTTTTGCATGTACTTGATCATACCCATACAGCTATGGGAGCACGTTATCTTAGAAAGTGTGTAGAGCAGCCCCTTATTCATAAAGATGCTATTAATGACCGTCTTGAAGCAACTTCAGAACTAAAAGACAATGTATTCTTAAGAGAAGAGTTAAAAGATTATTTAAATGCCATCTACGATATTGAAAGACTAGTAGGTAAAATCTCCTATGGTACGTGCAATGCTAAAGACCTCATTGCACTTAAGCAATCTTTAGGTGTATTACCAGATATTTATACAAGTCTTGAAAATGCTTCAAGCCCACTTCTTAAAGGGCTATATGAAAAGTTCGATTTACTTTCAGACTTATTTGAACGTATTGATGTAGCCATTATAGAAGAACCACCTATCTCTTTACGTGAGGGAGGACTTATCAAAACAGGCTATAACAGCGACATTGATGAGCTACGTCAAATTAAAACGCATGGTACGAACTGGCTTTGCGAAGTAGAGGCGAAGGAAAAAGAAAAGACAGGTATTAAAAACCTAAAAATTAAATATAACAAAGTCTTTGGCTATTTCCTTGAGGTAACCAACTCTTATAGTAATCTTGTACCAGACTATTTTATTCGCAAGCAAACTCTATCGAACTGTGAGCGTTATATTACAGAGGACTTAAAAACCATAGAAGAGAAAATTCTAGGGGCAGATGAAAAATTACAAGCACTCGAATATACGCTTTTTACTGAGTTACGTGACTTTATTGCATCCCATATGGATAGACTGCTTAGAATGTCAGGTGTTATTGCCTCTTTAGATATGCTATGCTCACTAGCTACAGCGGCTGAGGTTAATAATTATGTTAAACCACTTATCGACGACTCTGATTGTATTGATATTCAAGATGGACGCCATCCAGTAGTGGAAAATATTATTGGTCATCATCAATTTATTGCCAATGATGTTTACCTTGATCAAGCTGATCATCAAATTAACCTTATTACAGGTCCAAATATGGCGGGTAAATCTACCTTTATGCGTCAAACAGCTCTTATTGTACTTATGGCACAGATTGGTTCCTTTGTACCTGCTACATCAGCTCATATTGGTGTAGTAGACCGTATCTTTACAAGAGTAGGGGCATCAGATGACTTAGCTTCTGGGCAAAGTACCTTTATGGTAGAAATGATGGAGGTTTCAAATATCTTACATCATGCTACCCAAAAGAGTCTTTTAATTTTAGATGAAATTGGTCGTGGAACAAGCACTATTGATGGACTTAGTATTGCTTGGGCTATTATTGAGCATATTGCTAATCCGAATAAACTAGGTGCTAAAACCCTTTTTGCTACCCACTATCATGAACTTACTGAATTAGCAGATACCATTCCTTCACTTAAAAACTACTGTATTCAGGTTAAAGAAATGGGGGAAACTATTATTTTCCTCCATAAGATTATTCCTGGTAGCGTAGACCATAGTTATGGTATACAAGTAGCTAACCTTGCTGGTCTTCCAAAAGAGGTTTTAGACCGTGCCCATGAAATTATGGATTCTATCGAACAGGCTTCTTCACGAGACTTACGTGATGTGGTTCAAACTTCTTCTAAAACGGTGCCTCTAATAGAAACAGCTAAGCAAATTGCTGTAGAACCAGTAGTATCTGCTGTGCCTGAGCAACTAGATTTATTTGTTTCTCATACAGAAAGTGAAATTGTTAAAACTTTAGAAAATCTAGATATTATGGACATTACGCCTTTGCAAGCTATGCAGATTCTGTATGATTTAAAAAAGAAAATAAAGGCTTAAGGAAGTGATTGATTGGCACTTATTAAATTATTAGATACTCATACTATTAATAAGATTGCTGCTGGTGAAGTAGTAGAAAGACCAGCAGCTGTTGTAAAAGAACTTGTAGAAAATAGTATCGATGCCAAAGCTTCTTCTATTACTGTAGAAATTAAAAATGGAGGCATTGACCTCATTCGTATTACAGACAATGGCAAAGGTATTCCAAAAGATGAAGTAGAGATCGCCTTCTTAAGACATGCTACAAGTAAGATTCAGACAGCTGAAGATTTATCTCATGTCTTATCCTTAGGCTTTCGTGGTGAGGCCCTTGCAAGTATAGGGGCTGTCTCAAAAGTAGAACTTCTTACAAAGACACCTCATGACTTAACAGGTAAAAGGGTAGAAGTAGAAGCCGGTAAAATCATCAGCAGTGAAGAGATTGCCTGCCCAGCTGGAACCACCTTTATTATGAGACAGCTTTTTTACAATGTACCTGCTAGAAGGGCCTTTTTAAAGACTGTTTCAACAGAAGCTAGTAAAATTGCTGATGTAGTATATAAACTTGCCTTAGCACATCCTGAAATTGCTATTAAATATATTCAAAATAATAAGCTTATCTTTCAAACTAATGGAGGATATGATCTTCAAAGATGTGTCTTTAGCCTCTATGGCAAAGAAACAGCTAAGGATACAATTCCTTTTCATTATGAAAAAGATGGCATAGAACTTTCTGGCTTATGTGGATTAGCGACGCTTGCACGCGCTAATCGTAATTATGAGTTTTTCTTCATTAATGGCCGTTATATTAAAAGTCCATTGCTTCAAAAAGCCGTAGAAGAAGCTTACAAAACACTTATTACTATTGGCAAGTTTCCTTTTATTATACTGCACCTTAATCTAGCACCTGAGGAAGTAGATGTAAACGTGCACCCAACGAAATTAGAAGTACGTTTTAAAGAGAGTGACCGTATTTATAATGCTGTGTATGAAGGCGTACATCATCATTTATCAGCTGAGAATCTTATTCCTAAACTCACTAGTCTTACACCATTAAAAGTGCCTAGACAAGAACCTACACCTGTACCAACACAGGTACGTGTAGAAAGTTTCTTTGATAAGCCTCAGTTTAATAAATCTTATGATATTGGTAAACTGACTAGCTCACCTTTAAAACGTCAGGAAGACTTCAAAGTGACTCAAACAGTTTATAAACCATTATTCGAAAATACATCTAAGACCTCTTCCTCATTAAGTGAAGAGGCATCAGCTTTGCCAAGTGTACCTGCAGAAATACCTAGTACTCATGCGAAAGAAAGTCAAGCTTTATATGTAGAAGCGCCATCTTCTCATATAAAGATAATAGATACAGTAGCTGAAACATCTATGGTATCCCCTCTGATACATGATATGAATCAAGAAACGGCACAAGTCAATGCGCCTTATAAGCCTGTGGAAGGTTTAGATTACAAGATTATTGGCCAACTTTTTAATACCTACTGGATCCTTGAATATAACGATCAAGTGATGATTATGGATCAACATTCAGCCCATGAGCGTGTCATGTATGAGCAGTATATGAAAGACTTTACTACAAGTCATGTATCTACTCAAATACTCCTTGTACCAGAAACTATGAATCTTCCTAAGGGAGAGCTACTCTTTATAGAACAAAACCTAGAATTACTTAATAAGCTAGGTTTTGGTATTGAGCTTTTTGGGGAAGAATCTATTATGATTCGTGAAGTGCCATATCTTTTCAATCAACCTATGAGTCTAGCAGCTTTTAAAGATATGCTAGATAGTATTGATCTTAAAAAGGTAACCAATCTCTACGAAATGAAAGAGGCTCATATTATTCAGCTTGCTTGTAAGAGTGCCATTAAAGCTTATGACCAGTTAACCTTTTCTGAATGCAAGGCATTAATTGAGTCTCTTTTGACCCTTGATAGCCCTTATACATGTCCTCATGGCAGGCCTACCCTTGTTAAGCTCAGCAAGACAGATATTGAAAAAATCTTTAAACGTATACAGTAAGGTGAAATAATGAAAAAAAAACTTATTTTAATTGCAGGACCTACTGCATCAGGCAAAACGAAGTCTAGTGTACTACTCGCCCAACAAATAGGCGGTGAAATTATTTCCTGTGACTCTATGCAGGTTTACAGACGTATGGATATTGGTACAGCTAAAGTGCGTCCTGAAGAAATGGAAGGCATTCCACATTATATGATTGATGTATTAGAACCTACTGAGGGTTGTAATATTTCATGGTTTAAAGAGCAAGTTACACGTCATATTGAAGAGATTTCAAACCGTGGTAAAGTACCTATTCTGGTAGGAGGTACAGGTTTTTACTTAAATGCTATCTTATTTGATACACAGTTTGAGGAAACGGATACAGACCTTTCTTATCGTCAGTCTCTTGAAAAAGAAGTGCGTACAAATGGAGCTGATTCACTTCATAAACGTCTTCAAGAAGTAGATCCTGTATCAGCTGAAGCTATTCATGCCAATAATGTAAAACGTGTTATTCGCGCTTTAGAATATTTTCATCAAACAGGTGTCCCTATTTCAAAGCATAATGAGAAAGAACGCAAAAAAAGAGAAGCTCTAACTTCTCCTTATGACTACACCTTCTTTGCACTAGATATGGACCGTGAAGTTCTTTATGATCGTATTAATAGGCGTATTGATAGGATGATGGATGAAGGGCTACTAGAAGAAGTGAAAGTACTTTATGATGAAGGATTTTCAGAAGATTTAACAAGTATTAAAGCTATTGGTTATAAGGAGTTCTATCCTTACTTTAGAAGAGAACTTACCCTTGATGCCTGTATTGATAAACTTAAACAAAATACACGCCATTATGCTAAAAGACAGCTTACATGGCTTAGACATCAAGCGAAACCTATCTTTATCCCTGTAGATCAATATGATTTTGATGCACAAAAAATAGTAGATGTTATGAAGTCTAAAATACAAAGCTAAGTCAAAAAACTATATAAAATTTGGAAATAGATGTATAATAAAGAAGTATTCAGTTTATACTATCCGTAATGGAACTAGAAAATTTAGGCAATATATAGACAAGTTTAGTATTATCCTATACAATTAATCTATTAAATCCTTAGGAGGGGTATATTATATGAGTAAAGCAATTAATCTTCAAGATTTACTTTTAAATCAGTTAAGAAGAGACCGTGTGTCTGTTACAGTATTCTTAACAAACGGTTTCCAAATTAAAGGTACAGTTAGAGGGTTTGATAATTTCGTTGTACTTTTAGAAAGTGAAGGCAAACAACATATGATCTATAAACACGCTATTTCAACTGTTTGTCCATCAAAAACTATTAACCTGAATATTGCATCAGCAACAGAGTAATAGTCAAATATTGATATGCAAGGGATTTAACGAAATATAAAACCCTCGTCATATGTATAGCACTAAAATAATGACAACACATGTTTTTCTCTAAATTTATGAGAATCATGTGTTGTTTTTCTTTACCTTGATTTCTATTATGCTCCAATTTACGTATTAAAAAAATAAATTTAATAACATTAATTAACAAAAATTAAAATTTATACAAAAAAGGGTTGCATAAAAGCTTAACATAAGTTATACTTCACTTGGATAAAAAAATAACAATATAATATGAGGTGAAACATGAAACTGACTAGAAAATTAGCTAGCTTAGTAATGACAACAATTTTAGGTGCCACTGTTATGGTGGGGTGTAGTAATACAAACAGTGAACAAGCACCTGTACAAACTTCTAGTGTAAGTGGAACATTTGAAGGAGAAGCAGATGGGAAACATGGTGCAATTAAAGTAAGTGTCCTATTAGAAAATGGACAAATTGCAGACATTGAAATCCTTGAAACTAAGGAAAATGTTGTACTTTCTGAACCAGTTTATACAAAAGTAAAACAAACAATGATTAATAACAATAATGTTAATGTAGATGCCATAAGTGGTGCAACAGAGACAAGTAATGGATACATAGCAGCTGTACAAAATGCTTTAGCTAAAGCAGGCGTAGAGATGAATGGCGATAAAATTCCAGTAGAAGCAATGACTGAAGCTGAAACAGAGCAAACTTATGACGTAGTTGTAGTAGGTGCTGGTGGTGCTGGTTTTAGTGCTGCACTTGAAGCCAAAAATGCTGGTGCAGAAGTTGTCATTTTAGAAAAAATGCCAACGATTGGTGGAAATACACTTATTTCAGGTGCTGAAATGAATGCTGCAAATACTTGGGTTCAAGAAAAAGTTGGCCTTGAAGATAGTGTAGAATTATTCTTTGAAGATACAATGAAAGGTGGCGACTATAAAGCTAACCCTGAACTAGTTAAATATTTAACTGAAAATGCAACTGAAAGTGCAGAGTGGTTACACGATTATGTAGGTGTAAACTTTATTGAAGATAAATTATTCCAATTTGGTGGACATACAGTAAAAAGAGCTTTAATACCTAATGATCACACAGGTGAAGATATGATCACTAAGTACAAAATGAAAGCTGATGAACTTGGTATCCCTGTAAAAACAGAAACAGAAGCAACAGAGTTAATCGTTGAAGATGGTAAAGTAGTAGGTGTAAAAGCTAAAAATACTGCAGGTCAAGATTTAACTTTTAAAGCGAATAAAGGTGTTATTCTTGCAACAGGTGGATTCGGTGCAAACATTGAAATGCGTGAAAAATATAATGCTGAATATGGTGCAGAATACCTAACAACAGATGCAGCTGGTACTACAGGTGATGGTATCGTTATGGCAGAAGCTATTGGTGCTCAATTAGTAGATATGGAATATATCCAAACTTACCCAGTATGTAACCCTGAAACAGGTGTTATTTCACTTCTTGCAGATTCACGTTTTGATGGAGCTATCTTAGTTAATCAAGAAGGTAATCGTTTCGTAGAAGAGTTAGAACGTCGTGATGTAATCTCAAGAGCAATTTTAGCTCAACCAGGCGGCTATGCTTACCAAGTATGGACACAACACATTGGTGAAATTGGTGGAACTTTAGAAGCACATCAAGAAGAATTTGAAATGCTTGAAAAACAAGGTTTAATTCATAAAGCAGAAACAATTGAAGAAGCAGCAGAATTCTTTAATGTACCAGTTGATGCTTTAAAAGCAACAATTGAAAGAGTAAATACTTTTGCAGCAAATGGAAAAGACGAAGACTTTAATCATAGAGCAGGCTTAGTAGCAATGACAGAAGGTCCTTTCTATATTCAAAAAGCTGTACCATCTATTCACCATACAATGGGTGGAATCGTTATTGATGTAGATACACATGTTATTGATGTAAATGGTAATGTAATTCCAGGACTTTATGCAGCAGGTGAAGTCACAGGTGGTATACATGGTTCAAACCGTTTAGGCGGAAATGCGATTGCAGATATTACTGTATTTGGTAGAACTGCAGGTGTAAATGCAGCTACAGCTCAATAATAAATTAATTTAGTAAAAATTAAAAAACAATAAAAGCTAGTGTGTAGCTATTACTCTTAGGGTAGTGGTTATACGCTAGCTTTTTTATAATAAAATATCCTATATTCTCTAGGATAAGCAAGAAGAAAACTATTGTCCCGTGGGTATTTGGTGTCTTGGATCAAAAGAAAATATTAGTAGCTAGGAATTTATTATTAAGCCTTTAGTTTTTGTAGCCTTGCATATATTTTTAATAGAGGTATAATGAATAGTGTTGAATTTACTTACAAGTCGTAACAAAGGAGTAATCATGAATACACTATCTGAATTATTTAATATCGATCATGAGACACAACAGTTTTGTGAACAGACAAAACTTGAACTTGCATCTGTTTTAGAACGTATTGAATCCAATATGCATATAAATGGTGCTAAAGTACTTGCTGCTATGCAAAAAAATAAATTAAGTGATGTACACTTTGCTGCTACAACAGGCTATGGCTACAATGATTTAGGCCGTGAAGTCGTAGAGCAAATTTATGCAGATATCTTTAAGACAGAGTCTGGTCTTGTGAGACCTCAGCTTATGTCAGGCACACATGCCTTAACAGTAGCCTTATTTGGTAACTTACGTCCTGGGGATGAACTTTTATCTCCTGTAGGGAAACCTTATGATACATTAGAAGGTGTAATTGGAATTAGACCTACAGTAGGAAGCCTTGCAGAATATGGTATTACATATAAACAAGTAGACTTAAAAGAAGATTTTTCTTTTGACTACGATGCAATTCGTAAGGCTATTACACCAAAGACAAAGATGGTAACCATTCAACGTTCTAAAGGCTATAGCTACCGTCCTACTTTTACAGTAGAGCAAATTGGCGAGCTTATTCGTTTTATCAAAGGTATTCGTAGCGATATCATCTGTATGGTAGATAACTGCTATGGTGAATTTGTCGACGTAAAAGAACCTACAGAAGTAGGTGCTGACCTTTGTGTTGGTTCTCTTATTAAAAATCCAGGAGGCGGTTTAGCACCTATTGGTGGCTATATCGTTGGGAAAGAAGAATATGTAGAAAATGCTGCAATGCGTCTTACAGCACCAGGCCTTGGAAAAGAAGTAGGCGCGACACTCGGTCTTAACCAACCTGTCCTACAGGGTCTCTTTATGGCACCACAAGTTGTAGCAAGTGCCCTAAAAGGTGCTATTTTTGCTTCAGCTTTATTTGAAAAGCTTGGCTTTGAAGTAATGCCTAAATCAAATGAATTTAGAAGTGACATTATTCAAGCTATTAATATGCGTACACCAGAAAATGTTATTGCATTCTGCCAAGGCATTCAAAAAGGTGCTCCAGTTGATAGTTATGTTGTACCAGAACCATGGGATATGCCTGGCTATGATGCCCCTGTCATTATGGCAGCTGGTGCTTTCGTTCAAGGAGCTTCTATTGAACTTAGCGCTGATGCACCGATTAAACCGCCTTATACAGTATTCTTCCAAGGTGGTCTTACAGACTATCATGCTTATCTTGGCATTATGATGGCTGTTCAAACTATGAAAGATAAAGGACTTATTACTTTAGCGTAATCCTTCTATAAAAAAGCCCTATTATTCTAATAAGAGTAGTAGGGCTTTTTTATTGGTTAAAAATTCTAAATATGCTATGATTATAAAATAAAGATTATAAAAAGGAATAGGTGGTGACTATATGAACTTTAAAGATCTTCCTAATTATCATACTTTTACTCAGATTGAACAGATTCATAAAGGGTGGTCAGATGACCAGAAATATTATATTGAGAATACTTACGGTGAAAAACTATTATTACGTATTTCAGATATTACTGAGTTTGAACGTAAAAAGTCTGAGTATAACAGCCTCTGCGAACTCGTCAAAAAAAATATTCCAATGTCAGTTCCTAAGGAGTTTGGTATTTGTAATGATGGAAAAAATGTCTATATGCTTCTAACTTGGATAGAAGGAGAGGATGCTGAAAAAATTATACCTACGTTACCTGTCCAAAAACAATATGAGCTAGGATTAAAAGCGGGGCAAATTCTAAAACAAATTCATTCTATATCTTCCCCTCCTACTCAAGAAGATTGGGCCCTCTATTTCAATAAAAAAATAAATCGTAAAATAGAGGGGTATAAAAATTGTGGTATTCACTTAGAAGGAGAAGATAGATTTTTTACATATATTGATGAACATCGCCATCTTTTAGTTAACCGTATTCAAAGCTTGCACCATGGTGATTACCATATAGGTAATATGATTATAACGCCAGAAGGTGAATTGTCCATTATTGACTTTAACCGACTAGATAATGGGGACCCTTGGGAAGAGTTTAATCGTATTGTATGGTGTGCTTCATGCAGTAAATATTTTGCCTCTGGACGTATTGACGGATATTTTAATCATGATGTACCCTATCTTTTCTGGCAACTATTAGCACTTTATATCAGTAGTAACACACTATCCTCTATTTATTGGGCTATCCCATTTGGAAAAAGTGAGCTAGAAACTATGATTAATCAATTTCAAGATGTGTTAGATTGGTATGACCAGATGTCAAATCCTATTCCAAAGTGGTATGAGTCTGTTTAAATTTAATCAGATATACAAGTTAGGGGTAGTTTTAACTAAGTATACATACTCTAAGTAATTATGCTTAAAGGAGAAATATAAATGAATCTTTACATAGAAAAAGCTAAAACGGAAGATATCAATGAACTAGATAATATTCAAAAAGCAGCATTTAAAAGATTATATGCTATTTATAAAGATGAAAAGAGCCCCTATCTCAAAGGCGTAGATGAAATGATAAAATGGCTCAATCTAGATAAAATTCTATATTGGAAAATATACTATAACGGACATTTATGCGGAGGTATAGCTTATTATAAAAAGTCAGAAGGTGAATATTATCTTGCCAGACTCTATATTCATCCACAGTATCAGAGTAAGGGCATCGCAAAACAAGTCATTTTATTATGTGAAAGAAAAATTTTAGATGCCAAAAGATATACGCTTGATTTTCCAATAGATCAAATTGCAAATAGAAAATGCTATGAAAGTGCTGGCTATATAGATACAGGGATGCGAGAAGTCATTAATTCAAAGCTTACCCTTGCCATCTATGAAAAGGTAGTAGGATATACTAACTATCTATATGTACGACAAATGCCAAAGAAATAATGAATTGTGTTGCATTTGGTTATTTCACATTATAAATTATACAGGCATTAATACTCTTAGTAGAAAACCTACTAGGAGTATTTTTTATATGTCAAAAGGAGTGATAATCATAAATAACTCATATACAAGATTATTAAACATCATGCAAGAACAAGGAAAGAAATTTTAAAAGAAGTGATAATTGCTATTTAGAGAAGATTGGGAACTTATTGAGAATGTAGGAATACTTCAAGCGAAAAGGATTATTAGTAGTTCTGAAGTTTAGATTAAAGGAGAATATAGTAATATGGTTAGATTATAAAACAATTCAAAATAAGTATATACAAAGGTTTAGAGTGGACTAGGCATGAAAGTGATATAAGCTTTCATAACCTTTTTACGCTTATTTTTCATAAAAAAATACACCATCCTCATCTAAAAAAATTAGAATCACACAGTGTAAATTTCACTTCAAACCATTGCAAATACTACATCTCTCTAAATAAACCAATAACTTTGCCAATGACTTTAACATCTAAACAAAAGATAGGATCCATGGTATCATTTTCAGGCTGAAAGAGAGATATAAATGAGGTCAAAAAACCTTTATTTATCAAGGCTTAAAGTAATTTTCAATGCAAAAATATAATATCTTGTATCGTTTACACTGTATAATTCTACCAATAAATATAACAATTTTTAAGTCCGTTTTCAATTGTAGATTTCTAGTAAACATTACAAACTTAATATTTAGGTCTGAGCACTGTGCTTAGGCCTATTTTTTTTACCCATTTTCCTAGCACATTCACAATTTATTTAAATTTAATTCATAAAAGCCTCATAATTGCCTCAAAAACGCTTCATAAAGGCCTCATAAAAGCCTTAAAAAGGCCTCATTCCAAGGACAAAAATACACTTTATGATTGTTCTTGTAGCGAAAACGCGTTGCAAAACACAGCAACAAAGTTTCGTAAATAAAGTGAGAGGTGATGAATGATGTACAAAAACTTAAAAGCAGAGATGGCAAGAAATTCAGTTCTAGGGAAAGACATTGCAAAAGCTTTAGGAACAAGACAGGCAACCATTTCTTCAAGACTGACAGGTAAAACCGAGTTTTCTTATAAGGAAGCTAAGAGAATCAAGGATACATTCTTTCCTAATGTAGAACTGGAATATCTCTTTGAGGAGGGGATGTAATGGAGTTTAATTTAAAGCTATTAGAAGAACATGCCGAGCTAACTTTACAAAATGCCTTATTGGGATGGAAGATAGAGCACTACGAAGCATTAATAACTGAACTTATGAGCTATCTATGTGAAGAGGATGTATTAGGTAAGCAGTATGTCCTGCAATATAAAAAGCTTAAAAATATGAAGATGGGAAGTGTAGATTAGTATGGCTAGAGGTACAGAGCTTGAATTAGATGAACAGATCATTCAATTTAAAGTAGAAATGGATAATGTAGTAGAAAACATTAAAGGGATAGATTATGAGCTTTTAGAGTTAGAAGCTTTATTGAAGGCTCAAATAGAGCAATTAAAGGAACGGTTTGAAGAGAAACAATATCTTTTAAAAGAGAAGAGAGAAAAGCTTCAGATACAGCTTCGAGTGCTTTTTGAACAGGTACCCCAAAATGAGACAAAGACACAAAGGAAAGTAAAGCTTCTTAATGGTGATGTGGTTGTTAAGAAAGCTAGGTTGGACTTTGAAAAGGATGGAGACAAGCTTCTTGAATGGGCAAGGGAGAACAATAGAGATGAACTCATTAATCGTAAAGAAGTATTAACTTTCAAATGGGCTGATTTTAAGAAGAGATTAGTCCCTACAGATTGTGGCATTGTGGATGTAGAAACAGGAGAAACACTTGAAATAGATGGACTTCATGCAATAACGAAGGCTGAAGAATTAGAAATTAAATATTAAAAGGAGATAAGGGATATGGCAAAAGCAATTTGTATTATAGGTGAATCAGGTGCTGGTAAAACCACATCATTAAGGAATTTAGACCCAAAGGAAACTTATTATATTGATGCAGATAAAAAGGGAAGTGCATGGAGAGGCTTTAGGCAACAATACAACTCGCAGAATAAAAACTATATTGCTACAGACGACCCCAATAAGGTATTAGCTCTTATGAAAGGCATTAGTGAAAAGAGTGATCTAAAGTATATAGTGGTGGACACCTTAAATGGCATTATGATTGGTGAAGAAATGAGACGGTCTAAGGAGAAGAACTTTGATAAGTGGATAGACTTAGCAAGTTATATTTATAGCATCTTGGATGTGGTATGTGACCTTAGAGATGACCTAACAATTATCTACACAGCTCATAGTGAAACAGAACGCACAGAAGATGGCTATATGTGGACAAGGATGAAGACCACAGGAAAGAAACTCAATAAGTTAGTACCTGAATCTAAGTTTAATGTGGTATTACTAGCAAAATGTAAAGATGGTAGGTACATCTTTGAAACCCACAGTAACAATTCAACAGCTAAGACACCTTTTGGGGCATTTGAAGAAGATGAGATAGACAATGATATTGTGCCAGTATTACGTGTATTAGAGGAGTTTTAGATGTTTAGGTACTCGGATAAGGAAATCAAGGAAATCTTAAAAGAGGCTACTGTGGTAGTGGATACAAGGGAACAGAAGTGTGGACATATCATTGAGTATTTTACTGCAAAAAAGATTCCGTATGTTTGTAAAAAGCTGGACTTTGGGGATTACACCCTCAAGGTTCATCTCCCACACGTAGAAAGACCAGTCTATCTCCAAGATAAATGTGTCATAGAACGCAAGGCGAACTTAAATGAGCTAAGTGGAAATTTTACACAGAGCAGAGAACGCATAGAGAGTGAATTTCTAAAAGGCAGGGGTAAGATGTATCTCTTGATTGAAAATGCAAAGTATGAGGATATTCTACTGCATAACTACAACACAAAATATCTACCACAGTCTTTTATGGGAACACTGAAGGCCTTTGAAGCAAGATATGACCTAAAGATTATGTATTTAGAGAATATCAATTATAGTGGTGACTTTATTTATAGAACGTTACAACATCATTTAAGAGAACGATTAAGAAGAGGAGAAATATAAAAATGAAAAAATGGAATGGATATGAAACAACACAAGTTATAGGAGAAAAAAGAAAGCTTCCTGTAGGAGGCTATGTTTGTAAGATTATAGATGCAAATGAAGAGGTTTATGGCTGGGGGAATGTGGTAGTGATTCATTTTGATATTGCAGAAGGCCCATATAAGAACTTCTATTTAGAGCAATATGAGAAGCAAAAAGGGGATAAGAAATGGAAGGGAACCTATAGACTAACTTGTCCTAAAGATGATGGAAGTGAAAAGGATGAGCGAATTAAAAAGAACTTCAAGACTTTTATTCACCACATTGAAAAGAGCAATACAGGCTATAAGTGGGACTGGAATGAGCACAACCTGAGGGCCAAACTCTTTGGTGGCATTTTTGGTGAGAAAGAATATGAGATTGAAGGTAATACTGGGTTCTTTACCACACTACGTTATACAACAGATATAGAAAGTGTCAAGACTGCTATTATTCCAAAACCAATCTTATTAAAAAGAGATACAGTAGCAACTGCAAAGGCACCTGAATTCAATGGGGGTGATGATGCATTACCATTTTAGGAGGGATAGAAAGTGGATTATAGCAATATACCAATAGAACTTAAGAAGTTGAATAGGTGGGTATTATATAGACTTTACTTAGATGAAAAGACAGGTAAATACACTAAAAAGCCCTTTAATGCTAGAACGGGTGGCATGGCTCAAAGTAATAACCCTCGTACATGGTGTGATTATGATACAGCTAGGCGTGTCGTAGCGCATTATGATGGCTTAGGTTTTATGTTAGGGGATGGCATCTTTGGTGTGGATATAGATGGAGTAGACCTGAAAGATTCTATAGTCAATGAAGTTATAACTACGCTAGGCAGCTATGCCGAAGTCTCACCAAGTGGCAAGGGTATCCATGTCATTTGTAAAGGCACTAAGCCACAGGGAGCTTGCAGAAAAGGCAACTTTGAGTGTTACGAGAAGGGAAGGTTTTTTACAGTAACAGGGAATGTTATTAAGCCTTATACCATACTTAGGGATTGTAGTGAAACCATTAAGCCACTCTATGAGAAGTACTTGAAACCTCAAGAACCTAAAAGAATTTCTACCACACAACTAGCTTTTAGTGGAGGCGAGTCCCTCTCTGATAGTGAAGTCATCGATAAGGCAAGTAAGCAAGCTAAATTTAATGACCTTTATTATTATGGCTGGGGAAGTGGTGATGCTTCAAGAGATGATATGACCTTGATTAATCTTCTTATCTTTTGGACTAAAGGCAATCTTAGTCAGATTGATAGGCTCTTTAGGAGTAGTGCTTTAATGAGAGATAAGTGGAACAGGAAACAAAGTGGGTCAACCTATGGAAACTTAACGATTCATAAATGTATGAGGAATTATAGTGGGAGCTATTATAACCCACATCATTATAAAGAGGAGGCGAAATAGTGGAACAAGAGGAGATAAAGATTGATTTATCAAAGATAGATTTTAATGAAGATAGAAGCTATGGATTTTTGAAAGTAGAGGATAAAGAGAAAAAAAATAAGAAGTATAAGTTATTACTAAAAGAAGCTATAAGTAGGGGGGAAGAAAAATTATTTAAAAAGAAAGTGCAGGAGCTGAAAGGGGAGGATGAGCCTCACAATATGTATGAATTAAGCCCTAAAGGGACACCTCTTAAGATTTGGGAGAACCTAAAAATCCTCTATGATAATAAGGGAATTGAACTTAAATATAATGAATTGAAGCGAAGTATTGAAAGTAATAGAGAATGGTATATCTATGAAGATTTTCTTACTCAAATAAATAGTGACTGTAGAAGAACAGGCCTGCTACTTTCAAAAGACGATTTATGGGGCTTTACTTCATGTATTGCCAATATGAATGCTTATAATCCTATTAGGCAGTACCTTGAATATGCACATCATAAATATAAAAATAGCACACAGCAATCTAGCGAATTAGGAAAGCTTCTTAAAACGATTACCTATGCAAAGCATTGTACAAAGAAGGATATAGCCTTTAATGAAGCTATGATTCTAATGTGGTTATTAACTGGTGCTAAAATAGGCCTGAATAAAGGTGATTTCAATAGTGAATTTGCATTGGTACTAAAAGGGCCACAGGGATTAGGTAAGACACGCTGGGTTAGGTCATTAATGCCAAAGAAATATTTAACCACATTCTTTAAGGATGGTGTGCAGCTAGACCTTAGTAAAAAGGATGATATTATTCAATCCACATCGTATTGGCTATGCGAGCTTGGAGAGCTTGGTGGCACAATGAAGAAGTCGGATAGGGATGCCCTAAAAGCATGGCTTACATCCACACATGATGAATTTAGAACACCTTATAGTAGAAAGGCTGAAAAGTACCCTAGAAGGACTTTTTTTGCCTGTACGGTTAATGATGACCAGTTTTTGCGTGATGATACAGGGAGCAGGCGCTTTGTTGTATTGGAGGTAGAGAAGCTAGATCATAACCACACTATTGATATTGATTTGATGTGGGGTGAGATAATGGAATTGTTACAGCATAAGGCTAGAACTTATATGAGTAGTGAGGAGATTAAATTTAATAATATGCGCAACAAAACCTATATGGTTAAATCAGATGAGCAACTACTCATTGAAGAATATCTTCCTCTAAATCAGCCTGAAGCGCAGTGGGGTTATATTACAAGTACAGCTATTTGTGATTATATATTCGAACAACATCAGAAGTCCATAAAGCCACGTGCTGTGGGAAGAGCTTTAACAGCATTAGGGTATGAACAGGAAAATACAACTAAAGATGGAGTGAAAGGTAGATACTATAAGTTTCCGTTTTTGGAGGGGTATAGCATCCCTTTTTAGGAACGTTATTGGAACGAAAAACTACATCATAATGTTCCGTCTGAACCCTTTGATTACTGGGGGCTGACGAGGTGTTGGAACGAAGAACATTAAAAATAAGAAAGAATAGAAAAAATATATATAATAAGGGACTAGGCCTGATTAAGAGAACCTTTAGGTTTTTTGTAACTTTCAACGTTCTTTGTTCTGCCTTAGAGCCTCAAAGGATTGGGGGATTATACTAATGTTCCACTAAACGTTCCGAGAAATAAAAGTGAAAGAATGACTCAATAGAAGTGTAGTAGTGTGGTAGAAAAATAAAAACTAATCTAAGAGAAGATTTAAACTAAAATGGAGGACTAAAATGTTAAACGAAGTAAAGTTTGAAGGACATATAGAAGAGGTAAGATTGAAAAATGAGAAGGTATTAAAGTTTACTGTGGTTAATCAGCAAAGAGGAAAGCTCCGAAAAATTACAGCGACTGTATTTAATGGGATGACCACAGGTAGCATCTACAATAGTGTGGAAGAATTAATAGGTAGACTAGTTGTAGTAGAAGGAGAATTGTTCGAATCCAATTACCTTGATAAGAGAACGAACCAATGGGTGAATACGTATTGTGTTCAGGTTAGTGAATTAGTTGCTAGGTAAATTGGAGCACGAGTTACCCTAAGAATGGGCAAGTCCATACCCTTTACGCAATCCAGCGCGATGTAAATGGGCGAGGGGCAAAGTGCCCTATAACTTATTTGACAGCATAGGAGGGACAGTGTGAAAGAAAGTGATTATAAAAAGGTAGAAAGCATCTTATATGAAGTACCTAAACTAAAGGCTGAAATAGCTAACCTACAAATAGATTTAGAGGAAATACAAGAGATAATAGGCATCAGAGGAGCCAGTCCTAATGAGAAAGCTGGAAGTGCTACGTATGCCTTTAGTAGTTCTGTGGAAGATGAAGTGATTAATAGAGAGGAAAGACTAGAGGAGAAGGTTCATGGTCTTAAAGACGCTATAAGACGTAGAGAGAGGCAAGTGAGAAAGGTAGAGAATGCCTTAGAGGTATTAAATGAAAAGGAATTATTGCTAGTAGAAATGCGTTACTTCAAGCATTACTCCATTAATAGGGTGTGTGAAATACTCGATATTACAACACCTACGTTTAATAGGAGAAAGAATGGAGCCTTAAAAGATAAGCTCATTCCACTATTGGTGCTAGGTGATAGGAAAATGATATAAAAATGATATAAAAATGATTGGAAAATTGACTTATAAGTGATACATCAGAAGTGTTAAGATAATAGTGTCTTAAATTTCATATTTAACTCAACCCTTAAATATTTTTTGTTTTACATTCCTTAAGTTAACCCTCAGTAGAAATACTGGGGGTGTTGTTTTATTGAGAGTACTGTAGTAATGTAATGATGTAAAGATACTTAAATGCGATTTAGGGGGAGTTTGTAATGCTTTGGTTTATGCTGATATTAATACTAATAGGTATATGTCGTATTATAATACTACTACAGGATATTAAAGAATTACTAGAAAAACAGAATGAGAAGATGGATGAAAAGTAAGGATGCATAATGATATGTGTCCTTTTATTTTGGAGAAATATCATGAAAAAAGTTTGCAGTAGATGTGGAAACATCATTTTACATAAACAAAGGTGTGAATGTGCACCCAAATATAATAGGAAAGTATCAGATGAGAAGAGACGCTTTTATTCATCTTATGCGTGGCAGAAACTCAGGAACAGGAAAGTGAAAGAACATCCTTATTGTGAAAGGTGTTGGAGTAAGTGGAAATTGATTGTAACGGATAACTTACAAGGACATCACATAAAGTCATTTAAGGATTATCCTGAATTGAGATTAGATGAAGGTAATGTGGTAGTGCTTTGTAGGACTTGTAACTTACAGGTTGGAGATAGTAGTAAGGTAGATTGGAAATAGATGAAATAATTTGAATATTGATATATAATGTTCTTATACAGGGAGCATGATTATATGAATATATTTAGATGGAGAAAAATAGCATTATTTCTATTGTACTTTGGACTAGGTTTTATAGCCTCTGCTTTTATATTTATCTATGAGTCTAAAGAAAGTGTAGTAATGTCTCAATTCTTTATAGGAATAGGTTTAATGGTAGTATCAGCAGCAATAAGTTTTATATGTTGGAGATGTCCGTACTGTGGAAAATCTTTTGGAGTTAGGCATGGAAGAATGGAGTCTATTACACATTGCCCATTTTGTGGTGAGAAGCTTAGATAACTTTGTAAAATGAAAAGATAGTAGTGTGGTGGATTGGTAGTAGGTATTAAAATATCGTCAGTATAAGCTTGATGGGGGAAGTATATGAAGATCTAATAGGGAAATCTATAAGCCCCCCCTATAGCCAATATATTAGCATATAGGGGTATCTCTACCACGAGGGCCCAACCATTTAAACACAATGCCTAAAATGAAAAATTTTGAGGGTATGATGTGTGGAAAATAGAATAAAACTAGATATGCCAAAGGATAGAGCCTAATTAGCAGTGTGAAAAACACTATTGAAAAGGGCTCTTTTTTGATGTAAAAAGCCATAAAATGAGGCAGAAAAGGCTAGATTCTTAGTATTTTAATAGATGATATTTTATGTTATACTATTCTGAATATAACAGGGTATAGGGGGGATAGTGTGGATGTAGCCGAAATCGGTATTATAGGTGGTACAGATGGCCCAACCAGCATATTTATTGCAACATCAGTAAATTGGCCTTTGATTATTGTGATGGGAATTATTGTAGTTTTAGCTGTTGGAAGTTTTATTATGTGGAAGAAAAAACATAAGTAGCAAATTAGATATTTTATAAGGGGGAATTTCAAATAAAAAGACACATCTATTGGTTAATAAGTATCCTACTAATCATAATTACTGTGAGTGCATTTTTTCTAACTGCCCTAAAAATAATGTCAGCTATATTACTTTTAGAAATCTTTTTTTGGATGCTCATTCTGTTCACTGCGAATATGTCTTCGGGTATTACATATGGAGTGATACATAAAAATAAAGTTGGTTGTTTAGTAGGATTTGCAATATTAAATACCGCTTGTATTGCTTTGTTAATATATTATGGGATAATACTTACATTCATTATTTTTTATACTGGGCAAGGGTAAGTTGAAAGTAACAAATAGTTAATTTACTGAAAGTCATAATAAGAATACTAAGGAGTCTGTACAGAGGAGGAATATGATGAAAAGTAAAAAATATAATTTTCTAAGTATTGTGGGGGGCCTAGTTTTTATAGTAATTCTAATCAGTGTAGGCATAGGAATAAAAAATGGATCTTCATCTAATACTAAATTAGTTTTTGGCGAGGGTGAAATACCAGTAAATAGTGACATACTAACATCAACTTCTGAAGATCATAATATTAGCTTGTTTTTAGATTCGACGATTCCTTATAATACGGTAACTGAATTAAAACCTTATGATAATGGCATTTATCATATTAACTCACAAGAGTCTGTAAAGATTAATATTTCTTTTACAAATAGTAGTGAGTATAAGCACCATATTGAAATAGGGTTCATAAATACCAATGATAATAAAATAGATGTAATATATGATGATGCTTGTTCAGAGTTAAGTTTAAATTATACATTTGAAAAAGATGTAAAGGGAGAATTTTATATATGGAATAAAGCTATAGATGATATAATGATAGAAGAATTAAGAATTTCTATAGGAGAATAGTTATTGATGTTTAATAAGAAGTTAATTTATTTCTTCTATATAGAATAGGTTTTAATATTGAGTTTATATGAGTATTACATATAGGCTCTTTTTTGATGTCCTAAAATACTGAAACAAGGTAACACCATGGTAAGATCAACTAAAAGTGCATTAACAATAACTAGATACATAATATATAGATTTTAGTAACTTAAAGGATAGAGCCTAATTGACAGTGTGGAAATACTGGTCAAAAGGGCTCTTTTTGATTTTAAAAGTTTAAATAGCAAGAGAAAAAGAGAGATTTTAGATATAATTAATAAATTAATGCTTATCATTTAATAGATTAGAATATGATATGGAACAGTATTAGTATACTAAAATGTAAAGTTTAATGCTTCTTTAATTTGATTAATGCGTTTAAGCATATCAGATTTATCTCTATATACTTTAGTTCCCATACACGTTTCATCAGATAGAATTTCCATAGTTTCATAAAGTGCTCTAGAAAAAACATCAATATTATTTATAACATGTTGTAGAAGTTCATTTTCTTCTAGTAAGTTAGCCCTCCCAAGGTTGTATTCTTTACAAGTATCAAAACTTGGAAGATTCCTTGCATAGTTTAGAGCTTCTTTTAGGCTTTCTCTGTCACCTTTTGTGTAATAACTATAGATAAGGTCTCGCTCTACTCTGATACGAAGAAGCGTATCTTTACTATTTTCGAGAATTCTTTTATAGATAGTAATTGCTTCATCTAAATAGGTATAATTTACACGTATATTTCCTCGTAAGGCCCATGCAAGGTTATACTGTAAATTATCATTACCTGGGTACTCAGCAGTGGCTTTACGCATTAATTTCAAAGCTTCTTCATATTGGTGTAGACTAAATAAGCTATCAACTTTTGTACAGTAATTTTTGATAATTTCCTTGGAATTCTTAATATCTATACCTAAAAGTTCATCTATAGTTACCTGAAAATAGTTTGCAAGTACAATAATTGTTGAGATATCAGGCAGAGTCTTATTACTTTCCCATTGTGAAACCCCAGAAATAGATATATTTAGTACCTCCGCTAATTTTTCTTGAGTAATATCACGTTTATTTCTAAATTTTTTGATGTTACTACCAATGTTCATTGTTTCTCTCCTTGAAATAATGTATTCAAAAGCGCTTTTGTAATTTTCATTATACCTTAAATTCCATCAAACACCATAAAGTAGTTCTTAAATAAATTTTAGCAGAACTTAAATTATTTAGTATTACTTTATTTGATTAAGAGAGTAGGTTGGTATGGTGAAGATATATTAAATTGTATAAGTTCTAAATCTAAGGTTTTTATACCCCAAAATACAGAAAGAAGGTGACATCATGGCACGACCAACAAAAAGTATTACAACAAGAACTGGACATATGAGTAAGACTGATATTGATAGAAGGCTTGAGTATGAAGCTAAATTGCGTGGTGATAGTGATAAAATAAGGGCACCAGCTTACCTAACACTACAACAGAAAAAGCATTTTAGAACTATTGTGGACTACCTCAAAGAATCAGGGATATTAGGTAACATTGACGTTTACTTATTGGCTCAAACAGCCATAACTATAGACCGTATCCAAGCCTGTGAGGTAGCTATTAATCAAGATGGTGTGGTAGACCTAGAAGGAAATCCAAACCCGCATATAAAAATTAGAACTGCCTATATGAAGGACTTCTTCAGGATGTGTAATGAGTTAAGCCTAAGCCCACAGGCAAGGGCCAAGATAGCAAATATTAACTGTAGTGCTGAAGCTGAGAAAACAGATCCACTTCTGACAATACTGGGAGGTGGTAAGAAATAACGAAAGAGGAATTTAAAGAATCAAAGGCCTATAGGTATGCTGTGGATGTACTGGATGGAAAATTTCCAACTAATAGGTACATAAAGGCAATAAGTAAAAAGTTTATTTATGAGATAGACCATCAGGAAGAGATGGATTACTTTTTTGATTATGAAACAGCCGATAAGATAATGAACATCATGAAACTAATTAATTTTGCTACTGGAGCTGTAGCAGGCCAATCGTTATATGAGGCTTGTGTGGGCTACCAGTATTTTTTTGTACTTAATATCTTTTGCTGGAAAGGGAAGGATAGACCTGATAAGCGTAGATATGAAATCTGTTTACTATGGATAGCAAGGAAGAACTCAAAAAGTGTAAACAGTGCATTGATAATGGTAATTTTAATGCTTTTAGAGCCTAGATATTCTGAGTTCTACCTTTGTGCCAATACAAGGGAACAAGCAAAGATTGTCTACAATGAAACGAAGAAACTCATTGAATCAAGCCCTTTCATCTTAGATAAGTTTGACATTAAGAGAGACACAATAACATGTAAATTAAATAAGAACACTCTTAAAGCGTTATCCAGTGACTATAATACGACAGATGGATTAAGAGTTTCAGCAGCATGTATAGATGAGGTTGGAGCTGCTAAAGATGGTGGACTTATCGAATCTATGACTTCGGGTATGCTTTCAGTTCAAAATAGGCTTTTAATATTAATTTCTACTAGCTATCCAAACACTCAAAATCCCTTCTTAGAATGGACTGACTACAGCAAGAAGGTTATTGATGGTGTGGTAGAAGATGAAAAGCTCTTTGCTATGCTCTACAGCTTAGATGAAAAAGATGAAATGACAGTAGAGAACTTCATGAAGGCTAATCCTTTGCAAAGCACCCTAGAGGATGGCAAGGAATACCTAGAAAGTGAATATAAAAAGGCACTTGAGATGGGAGGGGCTAAGTTAACCTCCTTTAAGTGTAAACATCTTAATATATGGCTTGATGGGATGATAGGAGAAATCTATATTCCTACAGAAGAAGTAAGAAAGTGTAGATTGCATGAGCCATTTAGTTGGTGTGGTAGACAGGTTTATATAGGCATTGACTTAGCCATGACAACGGATAACTGTTCCGTAGCGATGATTACTGAGGAAGGTGGCAAGGTTTATGCGAATGTGTGGGCTTTCATACCAGCTGATAGGATAGAAGAAAAGACTCGGGTTGAAAAGGTAGATTATCAGGCTATGATTAGAAATGGTAATTGCTTTGCGTGTGGTGAAAATGTAGTTGACTATGGCTTTATTGAAAGCTTTATACTTGGGTTAGAAAAAAGATACGGCGTGGTTATCATGGGAATAGGGTTTGATCGCTACAATTGCCTTAGTACAGCCCAAAAGCTAGAAACTAATGGCTATGAAACGACAGAAATCAAGCAGCACTCAAGTGTATTACATAGTCCGACTAAATTATTAGAGGAACTTGTCCTTACACAACACTTTGGTTATGAGCGTAACCGATTATTAGAAATTAACTTTGCGAATGCAAGGTGTCTATATGATACGAACCTGAACAGATACGTTAACAAGAAGAAATCGACAGGGAAAATAGATATGGTGGCTTCATTAATTAATGCTATGTATCTCCTTGAAAAAGATATGCTTCAAGAGGACTTTGTTGTTCAGGTATTCTAAATGGAAGGAGATGAGAAATGGCTTTAAGAGACTTCTTTCAAAAGGAAAGGGTTGAAGTTACAAATGAAGAATTAGACTTACACCTAGAAGGTACAGAAACACCCAATATAAAAAAGAATACTATTACACGTGACCAAGCCATAGGCCTTCCTTCTGTATATGCCAATGTGGAGCTTATAAGTAATGTCATATCTAACTTAGAAGTAAAGCTATATAAGGAATTAGAGGGTAGTGTGGAAGAAGTAAAAGGAGATAAAAGAATTGACTTACTTAATGATGCACCTAATGACCTAATGAGTGGTGATGAACTTAAGAAAGCTATGGTGAGAGATTACCTATTGGATGGAGCCTGCTATGTCTATATGTGTGGGTTAGGCTACTCAAAGGACAAGTGGTCACTTCATTATATTCCTACAACTGATATCTCTCTTTTGTACTCACCTGACATCATCTTTAAGACAGTGACAATAAATATCCAGGGGCAGAACTTTAATCCTGATAACTTTATTATTTGCACTAAGAATACAGTTGATGGAGTAAAGGGAAAAGGGATTGTAGCTGAGTGTAATAGCATTTTAAAACAAGCCTTAGACAATATGAACTATACCACTCAAACCATGGGAAATGGAGGCGTAAAGCGTGGCGTTCTACAAAGTACAAGGCGATTGACTGCAGAAGCTATTGGAGAATTAAAGAAAGCTTGGAAAAGACTCTATGAACAAAATAATGATTGTATTGTCCTAAATGAAGGTATTACCTATCATGAATTGCAACAAACAGGTGCAGAAATGCAGATGATTGAATCTAAAAATGCTATTGATGCAGATATCTGTAAGCTCTTTAATGTACCAGTCAATATGTTTGATTCTTCTATTCCTCAAGATGTATGGGATGCTTTTGTAAAGCTGGCTATTATGCCAATTATAAATAAGCTAGAGAAGGCAATTAATAGGGCTCTTCTTACTACAGAAGAACAAGGAGAATATTATTTTGCATTTGATACAAAGCAGCTTAACAAAGGTGATATTGAAAAACGCTTTAAGGCCTATGAGATTGCCCTAAAGAATGGGTTTATGACACCATCAGAGGTACGTTTTGAAGAAGACTTGAACGAGATTGAATCATTAAACTTCGTAAAGATGAGCTTAGGTGATGTATTGATGCATATTGAATCAGGAGAAATCTATACACCAAATACAAACACCACAGTTACACAAACTGGAACCAATGTAGTGCAAAATAGTGCAAGTGGAACCAGTACGGTGAAAGGAGGTGAAAAAGATGCAGATAGAGGTGAGAAGTGATGGAAAGCTTGAAATTAGTGGTTATGTTAATGCTATTGATAGGTATTCGAAGGAACTTTACGGTTCGAAAGGTAAATTTATTGAAAAGGTCGCACCTAGAGTATTTCAAAGAGCTTTAGAACAGGCTCGTAATGTGGATATGTTACTCAATCATGATGTAAGGCGAAAGCTTGCTAGTATAGAGGAGGGAACTTTAGCACTTAAAGAAGATAATATTGGGCTTCATGCGAAAGCAGTCATTAGTGACCAAGAGGTTATAGAAGAGGCTAGGTGTGGAAATTTAAAAGGTTGGTCTTTTGGTTTTAGGGCTTTGAATGATAGTTGGCAAGAAGATGGTAGTGTGGCTAAAAGAACTTTAGAGGAGATTGACCTAATGGAAGTATCCCTTTTAACAATTGAGCCAGCTTATATTGCAACATCTGTTCAGGTAAGAAGTGAAGATATGGAGCAAAGATGCATCAGGGATAAGCCTGATAAGAAGGAGAGTGAGATGGAAGTAGAAAATCAAAGAAGTTTAGTAGCTACAAAGGTGTGGTTATTAAAGAATGCAGAAATTAAACCATTAATGTTATAATACAGATTAGAAGATTTGTAGGGAGGGACATTATGAAAACAGTAACAATATGTGGAAGTATGAAATTTGTAAATGAAATGAAGAAAATCTCATGGGAATTAGAATGTAATCATAATTTTAATGTAATTCAGTGTGTGTACAATGATGAAGATGAAGAGATAACGCAAAAAATAATAGAAAAACTTGCGTCTGCACATTACAAAAAAATAGATTTGAGCGATGCAATTTATGTAGTAGATATTAACGGATATATTGGTGAATCTGTAAGAAATGAAATTAATTATGCAGAACAACAAGGAAAACAAATTATATATCACAGTAATTTTAAATGTTCATAGGCTGTGTCTGAACTAGGAATTATTCAGTAATATGTAGCAAAATTGAATACTCGTATATAGTACATCCAAGTGGTGTGCTTTTTTATTACTCTAATATGCAACTAATCAGAAAGTATGCAACTCACAGTTGAATAGAATGCATCTATGCGTTTATTGAATATTAATGGTTTTCTTATATAATCAAATTATCAACGTTGAAGGAAAGTTTATAAGATGCAAAATTTATTAAAACCATAAAAATGAATAAGTGAGGGAAAGACGATGAAAATTGGAAAGAACATTAAAAAGCTAAGAGAAGCGAAACAGATTACACAAGAGCAGCTGGGAAAGCTATTGAATGTATCTCATCAGGCAGTAAGTAAGTGGGAAAATGATGCGGCATTACCTGATATATCACTTTTGCCAGAAATGGGAAGAGTATTAGGAGTATTAGTCGATGACTTGTTAACAGAGAAGATTGACCCTTATGAATCCTATGCGGATCGATTGTTTGGGATATATTGTGAATCAAGAACAATGGAAAACTTTCTAAGAGCAGAAGAAGAATATAGAAAGCTTATTGAAAGTGGAAAATGCACCAATAAAGAACTTTGTGAGTATGGCTACTTATATCACTATCATATGAATGATTGTAAGAAAAAAGCTTTTGAAATGTATGATAGGGTTATTGAAGCAGAAAAGGAAAGTAAAAGTGAAGTGTATTATAATACATTAACCTGCTATGTTTCATTAAAGACACAACTAGGTCAATATGATGAAGCAATGACATTGTGTAAACAAATATTTGAAGAAGATACAGAAAATGTGCAAGTATATGATTTAATGTTACAAGTGTATAGCTCAACGGGTAAATACCAAGAAGGGCTAAAGTTCGCAAAAGAGGCAGTTAATAAATTTCCTAATGAATCTGATATGGTGGGCTATATGGGAGAATTCTATGAGCATCTAGAATGTTATGAAGAAGCTTTTGAATGCTGGGATAGGGCTATTGAATTAGCTGATAAGTATATCCATTGGATGTTTAGTAAAGTATTTTGTTATCAAAGATTAGGAAGAAAGCAGGAGGAGTTAAATCAGTGGAAGGCAATTGTATCCTGGTTAGAGGTTAAGGGATTTGAAGGCGGGGCAGAAAAACATAGGCAGAATATAATAAGATTGGAAGAAGAGTTAGCTAGTGGTAAAGTGAGCGAAGAAAAGTAAGGCAGAGGGGCATCTAGAAATAGATGCTCTTTTTTATGCCTAAATTTAAGTTTGAAAGGAAACCTGAATGAAACAATTACTAGAAAAAAGAAGTAAGAAACTCAAAGAAGTTTAGTAGCTACCAAGATGTGGTTATTAAAGAAAAAAGTAGCACTTATAGGAACTGATAAAAAAGAGATTTCAGTATAAAAGAGTAATAAAATATTTTGAGTAGAATATATGTAAAATAGAGTAGACAACTTTTAAGATAAGAAAGGGAGAAGTTATGAAAAAGACAAACGTAAATCTTCAAACGATTTTTCTTGGAATAATAGCAGTAATGTTAACAACTTTGATAATTATGATAGGGTCAGGGTATATATTAGCTAGAAATATGTTCTCATTGCCTCCGGAAGTAAAATTTACGCCCCAAGTAACAAATGAAGTAGAGGATCATGTAATCATTATAGAAGAATAACGATAAAAATACATAAATTTAGATATATAAGTGAATAAATCAAGATACAGTACATCCAAGAGGTGTGCTTTTTTTATTCCCAAGATTAAACTAGAAAGGATAACTAGATGAAACAATTGTTAGAAAAAAGAAGTAAACTAATCGAACAAATTGAAGCGATTATGAATGTAGCCGAAACAGAAAAGAGAGCCTTCTCAAAGGAAGAACTAGATAAAATTAATGGTTATACAGATGAAGTAAATCAGATTGATGCCACAATCCAAACCCAAAAAGAAGCTAGAGCATTAATGACTACAATTAAAGAACCAGCAACAAATGATAAGCAAGATCAACCTTCCCTTTTAGATGAAATCAGAGCGTTACAAGCTGATGCCAATAAGGAGATTGAGATTGGAACAAGAGAGGTAAGAGATGGAACACATACCTTTTCAGATACTGCAGTAGGCTCAGGTAATGCACCAACTGAGATTATTTCTAAGACCACTTTTGCAG
>NZ_JBKVCH010000015.1:0-84434 GCF_046966505.1 Zhenhengia sp. | reverse complement strand
CCTTGTACTCATAGTGTGTTTTAAATTAAGTAACTTTCTATAAATAATATACCAGAAATTATTAATAATTTAAACTAATTTTGAACAATATTTTATATTTTTTTATAAATTTTAAACTATTTATAGTAAAACTAAGTAAAATTTGTACATAATAAATTATACACTAAACATTTATATAGTTATTTTGTATGTTTTATATTTGTTTTTTTAAGCACTTTACCAACTATCATTTAAACACGCTTTTACAAATGTTAATTTATATAAAATTTAAAATATTAATTCAAGTCTATCTAGAGTTACTTTTGTTAAGTTGCTTTTATTAAAAACCTTAGCTTATTTTGCTTTAGCACTTTCTATCAAGCATTTCATATCTCTTTTACTTTAATAAATCTTTTATATTCACAATTCGCAAAATACCTGTTAATCCGAAAACATACCCTCGCAGTATCCTAAAAAAGAGGTATAACATATTGAATAGAATATGTTATACCTCTTTTACATTCTCTGTAGACTTTAGCAATCTATTACACTTACCATTTCTTTAAGATCTCATTGTGCCTTATCTAGCAGTTGAAAAATGGTTTCCGTACCTACATTTTATTTATACTTTATTCCACCGTAACTGATTTAGCTAAATTACGTGGTTTATCTACATCATTATTTTTAAGCGTTGATACATAGTACGCAAGAAGCTGACTAGGTACAACAGAAAGAATAGGCATAAATAAATCTGGGGCTTTAGGCAATTCAATAACCTTATCTGCTACTTCATGAATATGCTCTATGCCTTCCTTAGCAATAGCAATCACGTAGGCCCCCCTTGCCTTAACTTCCTTCATATTGGAAATCATTTTCTCGGCAAGCCTATCCTGTGTCACAATGGCAAGTACAGGTATACCTTCTTCTATAAGTGCTATAGTACCATGCTTCAATTCTCCCGCTGCAAAAGCTTCCGTATGCATATAGGAAATCTCCTTAAGCTTAAGTGCAGCCTCCATAGCTGACATATAGTCTAAACCTCTACCGAGATAAAAGGCACTTTTAGCTTCTAATAAAGTTTGTGCAATTTCTTTAACTGTTTCTTTTCTACTTAGTATTTCTTCTACTGCTGGTGTAAGTTTTTCAATTTGCTCTACTTTTTCTCTATAGTCATTATAGGCTATAGTATCCTTAATACGTGCAAAGTGAAGTGCCAGCATATAAAAAGCTATTAGTTGCGCTGTATAAGCTTTCGTAGAAGCTACTGCAATTTCTGGACCAGCCCAGGTATAGAAAACATCATGTGATTCTCTTGCTACGGAAGAACCTACTACGTTAGTAATGGCAAGCACTCTTGCCCCTTTTCGTTTAGCTTCTCTCACTGCTGCAAGTGTATCTGCTGTCTCACCAGACTGAGAAACTGCAATAAGTAAGGTATTCCCATCTATAAAAGGATCACTATATCTAAACTCTGAAGCAATATCTACTGTAACAGGCACATGTGCAAGCTTCTCAATAGCATACTTACCTACTAGTCCTGCATGATAGGCTGTACCACAAGCTACAATATAAACTTTCTGTATCTGCTCAAACTCTTGCTTTGATAGCTTAATATCATCTAATTGAATCATTTTGTTAGAGTCTAATCTTCTTGCAAGTGTTTCATGAATAGCACTAGGTTGGTCATAGATTTCTTTCATCATAAAATGGTCGAAACCATTCTTAGAAGCTGCTTCAATATCCCAGTCAATATGGGTAAGTGTTTTTTGTACTAGGTTTCCTGCATAATCTTGTATACGTAGTTTACCCTTCTCAATAATAGCAACCTCACCATTATCCATATAATAAACATCTCTTGTTACCTTTAAAATGGCTGGAATATCTGATGCTATCATATACTCCTGGCCTTTTACACCAATAACAAGTGGACTTTCATTTCTTACTGCTATAAGTGTATCTGGCTGATTGCTACTGATAATCCCAAGTGCATAAGCTCCTTTTAAACGTTTAGCTGCATTATAAACAGCGTTTACTAAATTACCTGCTTCATAAAAATCTATAAGGTGAGCTATCACTTCTGTATCTGTATCAGATACAAACTTATACCCATATCCTATTAGTTCTTTTTTAAGCTCCATATAATTTTCTATAATCCCATTATGCACCACGGCAATAGTACGGGCCTCATTCAAATGAGGGTGTGCATTTACTTTAGAAGGTGCCCCATGGGTTGCCCATCTTGTATGACCAATTCCAATATGCCCTTCTAAATTTTGCACGTGCATGGTTTCTTCTAAGTTCTTTAAACGTCCTTTTTCTTTCGCGTAGATTAAATGACCTGAGTCTTCTATAAGGGCAATACCTGCTGAATCATAACCCCTATATTCAAGCTGTGAAAGTCCATCTAAAACCATTTTTGCTGCATAGTCTTTTCCATAATAACCTACAATTCCACACATATTTCATACCTCCTGATTATTTATATCAGGGGGAATTCACTCAAGATGTTTTGTCCTATAAGTCACCTTATAGATTTGTCATCTTGTAAGGGTGTGATCCCTCTAGAGCATCCGCCGAATTTTCGATAACTCTAGCCCTCGTCAACTTAATTTTTCTTATTTGATTAAGTTCTGGCGCTTCATTATTTTCTGTTCCCCCTTGTGTAATAGTAATGTACTCTAACATTTTATGCAAGATTTTCCCCGTTGTTCCTTCTAGGAAATTACATCCATCTACGTAAAAATACAAAAAAGCACTTACTAGAATCAGTAAGTGCTTGAATAAGTCATTTCATATTTGGCTTATCTGCGTCTATTCATAGGCCTTTGCCTTAATAATCTAATATAATGATTGGCTTCTCTTAAAACATGGTCTGCAAGGAGTGGTAAGATGATAGAGCGTATCTTACACGCTGCTATCCCTTCTGTTCCAGCTTGCTTAAAGTCTTTAAATCTCATTGTTTCCCTTAAAGTTTCATCTGTTACACTTGCTAGCGTTTGATCTGTAGCATTTCTCGCTCTTTCAAGTAAGACCGCATACTCATTTGCAAAGTTATCTGATGTATCAATTAATTGATTCTCAGTCGGGTCAAGTAAGCCTCTTATAAACAAAGCATGCTCCATCATAATTTGATCCCAAAATAGCTCCGTTTCGCGAGGGTCCTTATTATCAATATCTTGACCATTTTCAATATCATTTAAGTAATCACGATATAACCTTGCCTCTCTTAAAATATGTTCAATAAGTAAGGGGTAATTAACAGTAAAAACATTACAAGATAATACGTCATTTAATAATTGGGTCTTAAAGTTAATGAGTCCATTAAGCACGCCACTTATACCTTGATTGATCCTCCTCACACTATCTACCATTGCAGGTGTAATATTAGGATTAGTACCGCTGTGCAGCTGTGCCTCTCTTACAGTAATACTCTGATTGATTGGGATCCCCGTAAAATTTTGTGTTTTTTGTTCAGATCCTAAAGTAAAATCAGTAACAATTTCACCTGAAGATAATACCATTGGCCTTATTACCCCACTACTAAGGTCTACAGCACGGGATAAAAGCCTTTCAAAATTTGTTTTATACCTATCTGCTTCTCTTGCTAAGTTTGCATTCTTTGGTGTAAAGCCCGCTTCTAAAAATAAAGCATGCTCCTTCATTATTCTTGCAAAGAATAAGTGTAGTTCAAGTGATAAGACTACATAGCGTTGATCACTAAGCATTTAATCACCTCAGCATAATATCTATACTATTCTATTAATCTTCTGAGTATGATATGCCCTTCTTTATCAAAATCTCTATTAAATATAGCACTCTACACTGGTATTTTTTTCAGCAGATTCAAAAATAGCATCAATGACGTGCATAACACGTAGACATTCTTCTGGTTTTACAATAAGCTCTTCTTTGCCTTCTAGTACGCCTACAATATTTTTGTAATAATCTGTCCATTCTGTTTGTACCTCAGGCAACGGAAGTGTAATCGTTGTCTCACTTGGTCTAGGAGCCATAGTACGTGTAGGTCCGGCTTCTGTATAAACAATAGTATCTGCCCATTCCATTGCTTCTTCACTATTAAGCTTAACAATCTTACCTGTGCAGCTCCAGTCTTCAACGACAGCTGTTCCTTCTTCACCAATCATATGCCATCTACACTGATTGATAAAGCAGTTAGTTGCCACTTCTACAATGGCTGATACACCATTTCCAAATTTCAGCATTACTTTTAGGTTATCATCTACTTCTTCAGAATAAATAGATTGAAGATCTGCATATACACCTATAACAGGTGCTTCTACCATCCATAACAGCTGATCAATAAGATGTACACCCCAATCTAAAAGCATACCTCCTCCGTTTCGTTTAAATGCACGCCAGCCATGCATAGCTTGCCTAGAACCTTGTACACGGTTTTCAATCATACATACTTTTCCTATTGTATTATCTTCTACAATTTTTCTTACAATCGCATAATCTTTATCCCATCGTCTATTTTGATGAACAGAGAAAAGCTTACCTGTCTCATCTCTAACAGCAATAAGTTCCTCTAACTCCTTAGCATTCATCGTTACAGGTTTTTCACTTACTACATTTTTGCCTTTTCTTAAGCACTTAATCGCAATCTCTTTATGTACATCATTTGGTGTAGCAATAGTAACTAAATCAATAGATTCATCTTCTAGCACTTCATCTAAGCTCTTATACCATTTAAGTCCTGCTGCTTTTACATTTTCCTCTACTTCAAGTCTAATATCATAAGCTCCTACTACTTCAATATCTTCTATACGTTTTGTAATATTTTCATAGTGCCATGTACCCATGCCACCAAACCCTATAATGACTAATCTATGCTTCATACAGTTTTCTTCTCCTTAGCTTTTTTTATTTAAGCCCACCACATTTGTCCTGTCTCTTCATAAACAAGCACTTGTTTAAGAAATTCTACTGCTTTTGTTAAACCTTCATTTTGACTCATAAGTCCATCTTCATGTTCAATACTAATGGCATAGTCATAACCTACTAACCTTAAAGTAGAAATAATATCTTTCCATACGGCATAATCATGGCCATAGCCTACACTTCTAAACACCCATGAACGATTTAAAATATGACCATAGTGCTCAGTATCTAACACACCATTAAGCGCTGTATTATAAGTATCTATCTTTGTATCTTTAGCGTGGAAATGGAAAATAGCATCTTTCAGCTCGCGAATCACAAGACATGGGTCCATACCTTGCCAGAATAAATGGCTAGGGTCAAGATTAGCCCCAATTTCAGGACCTACTGCCTCACGTAATCTAAGCATACTCTTTGTATTATATACAGCAAAGCCAGGGTGAAGCTCTAGGGCAATTTTATTAACACCATGTACCTTAGCAAAAGCTACTGTTTCTTTCCAGTAAGGAATGAGAACTTCATTCCATTGGTAATCTAGAACGGCTAGAAAGTCTTCTGGCCAAGGACAAGTTACCCAGTTTGGATATTTAGCCCCCTCATGATCACCAGGACAGCCAGAAAAAGTATTGATTTGATGAATTCCTAACTTTTCTGCAAGCAAAATAGTCTTCTTAATGGTTTCATCAAAAGCTTTAGCAATCTCTTTTTGAGGGTGTACAGGATTACCGTGACAACTTAAGGCGCTAATTTCTAAACCATACTTTTGAATCGTTTCTTTAAAGGTTTCTAATGCCTTTTCATCATTTAAGAGTATGTCTGGATTGGCATGACTATTACCTGGATAGCCCCCACATCCAACCTCAATCATCTGAATGCCTTTTTCACTAAAATAAGCTAAAGCTTCATCCAGACTTTTATCACTTAACAAGCATGTAAAAACACCTAATTTCATACCTTGCATCCTCCCCTAAAATTGATTTTTAATGCAGATCATACTTCTTTCAATATCCTTTAGGCCTGTAGGAGACGGCTCATCATTTTCAACAATCACCCACTCTATAGGCCATTTTTGCATAAGTTCCATCACTTGTTTCACTGGCGCTGTCCCTTCACCAATGGCTTTAAGTTCATTTCCTATGCCATCTTTAAGATGAATAAGTTTCACTCTATCTTTGTACTTCATCAAATACTCTATAACATCTACACCTGCATGATGCACCCAATAAGTATCTACCTCTGCATAAAGTCCTTCACATTTCTCAAATAGAAGATCCAATAAATAATTTTCTCCTATTTTCTTGAACTCATGGTCATGATTATGGTAAAGGAGTATCATATCCTCATCTTGTAGTCTTTGAACTACCTTCTTAAGCTGAGCTACTAACAACTCTAGACTTTCTTCATCTTTCACCTCTGACCAAGGACATACTATATTAGAATTTCCTATAGTTTTGTTGTAAGTAATGACTTCATCTAAATGGTCTACTAACTGCTCAATGGATGTATGACTGCCTACAGGTGTAAGTCCTAACCTATCTAGCTGATTTTTTAAGACATTTGCTGGGATATCAAAAAATCCTGCAAATTCTACACCTTCATATCCTAATGCTGCTATTTTCTCTAATGTTCCTATAAAATCTTTACCTGCTTCTTCTCTTACTGTATAAAGCTGTACGGCTAACTTACTCATCTAAAAGCCTCCTTTATAAAATAAGCTTTTTCATATAATTAATGGTAAAGTCTACTCCTTTTTTACCTAGTTCGCCTCGCCAGTTTTCTGAATGCGGCTCTATACTTAATCCACCATTATAGCCTTTAGCATAAAGAATAGACATAAAAGCTGGCCAATCTGTCTGATCAAGGCCTGCTGGTGGATCATCAAATCTTTCCCCATCTACAATAAGTGCACCTTTAATATGAACATGAATAAAACGATGTGCCCATTTCTTAGCTTCGCTTAAATAATCTCCCCCTGCATAAATACAGTGTGAAGTATCATACTTAATATAAAGATCTTGCAAATAGCCATGAATAAGTGACCAAGTTGGGTCTGAATGAATAAAGTTATTCCATCTACAGTTATAAGTTGCAATTTTAACACCAAGCTGCTCGCCATATTCAATAAGTTTTTCAAAATACTGAATGGCCAGTGTACAATTTTCATAGTAGGAAAGATCTGCTACATAATTACAGCCCGTAATGTAAATATTACAATTTAAATAAGCTGCCTTTTCAATAAGTGCATAGTCTATAGCAAGTTCTTCTTCTCTTATCCCTTTAGTTGTGATTTTATCCTCGCCCCATCTTCCTACAGATCCAATAGGCATATGGTATTTTTCACTATAAGCTTTAATGCTTTCTACATGATCTAGAAACTCTTTATGCCTGTTATTAACACATAACTCTATAAATGCTAGACCTTTATTTTGGGCTTCTTTAAAGTCTTCTTCCTTAATCCAACTAATTATTCCAAGTTTCATTTTGCTCACCTCGTCTATTCATTTTTAAGTAATCTTTCACTCTATGCTCTTCCTCTTTTGTATCTCCTTAATGCACGCAATCTGCACATTCTTATTTTATGTACCCTTATTACTCTATTTGAATGAAGCTACGTTTATACGTTAAATAAAACAGGCTTTCCTGTTTTAGCAGACTCATAAATAGCTTCTAAAATCTGTGTAACGACTAAAGCTTCCTCTGGTTTTACAAGTACATCTGTATCATTAAGGATGGCATCAATCCACATTTTAGCCTCTACATCTTGCGGCTCTAATGCCTTGCCATCATAGAAATCTACACCGCCAGCACCTAAACCAGGTTTTTCAATATATTGTTTATCGTATTTAACCCCATTAATACGAAGTCCGTCTTTCATATCTGCTCCAGCCTTTGTACCACAAAGTGAAGTTTGTGCTTCACCTACATCTAGTGTATTAAGTGCCCAGCTAGACTCTAGTACAATGGTTGCTCCATTTTTCATCTTAATGAATCCAAAAGCTGAATCCTCTACTGTATATTCTGCTGGATCCCAGTCTCCCCATGCATTAGCTGTTTCTGTTTGGTTCCCTAATTTCTTAAATACACTTCCCACTACCAGTTCAGGTTCATAGTTATGCATCATCCATAAAGTTAAGTCTAAAGCATGTGTACCAATATCAATAAGTGGTCCTCCCCCTTGTTCCTCTTCATTTAGAAATACACCCCAAGTGGGTACAGCCCTTCTCCTTAAAGCATGTGCTTTTGCATAGTATACTTCACCTAATGCATCATCCTCACAAGCACGTTTAAGATACATACTGTCTTCTCTATACCTGTTTTGATAACCGATTGTAAGCTTTTTGCCCGTGCGTTTAGTAGCTTCTACCATTGCTAGGGCCTCCTCGCTTGTCTTTGCCATAGGTTTTTCACACATAACATGTTTGCCAGCTTCCATAGCATCTATGGAAATAAAAGAGTGTGAGCGATTAGGTGTACATACATGTATCACTTCAATGGTTTCATCTTTTAAAAGCTCTTTGTAATCTGTATACACTTTAGCTTCTGCTGTCCCAAAATTCTTACAGGCTTTTTGTGCTCTTTCTTCAATAATGTCACAAAAAGCTACAAGTTCTACATTTTTAAGTTTAGAAAGTGCTGGCATATGTTTCTGCGTTGCAATGCCTCCACAACCAATAATACCTATTTTTAAAACTCTATCCATGTCTTTCACTCCTTTAAAAATTTATGATTTTATAAATTATTTTAATAACTTAAATCTATTTTTTAAGTGTATGCGTAGACTCTCTTATGACCAGTTCATGTGCAAGAGTCACATACTCTTTGGATGCATGAATATCTTGAATTTTATTAAGTAGAAGCTTCGCTGCCGTCTCTCCCATTTCAAAACGTGGCTGACTAATGGTGGTAAGGGTTGGATGGTAGATTTTAGATACAAAGGTATTATCAAATCCTATTACATCTACATCCCTCCCTACTTTCTTCCCTAAATCTTCTATTCCTCTTATAACACCTACTGCCATACTATCCGCTATAGTAAAAATAGCAGTGGGGCTTTCTTTAAGACTTAATAAATCATGTGCTGCCTGCATGCCTGATGAAGGGATATAATCTGTCTTGTAAAGATAGTCCGAAGCTAAGTTGATATGGTGCTTTTGCAAAGCCTCCCTAAATCCTGCTTCTCTTAAAATAGAAGAAGTATAAGGCTTTTTACTTGTTACCATAGCAATTCTTGTATGACCAAGTTCAATAAGGTAGTTTACTGCATCATAAGCTGCTTTTTGGTTATCAATACTGACCCAGCTTACTAGACTGCCTTGTATATATTCACTACACTGCACAATGGGATAACAAGCTTCTACTTCTTCCAGTTCCGCCTGACTTATTTGCGGTGCAAAAAAGATAATCCCATCTACAAGTTTTGTCTCCAAAAGTCTAATATTCTGCCTTTCTATATCTGGATTAAGATCCGTTACCCCTACCATTACGTTATAGCCTGCCTTAGCGACTTCATATCGAATCCCTTTAATAATAGTGGCATAAAACGTATTGGATAAGGTAGGTAGTAGTACTAAAATATTTTTAGTATAAGACCTTCTTAAATTTCTACCCAGTAAATTAGGTGTGTAATTAAGCGCTTCTATTACCTCTTGAACTTTTTGTTTAGTGTCTGGCTTCACCTTGGGATCGTCATTAAGTACTCTAGAAACTGTTGCTACAGAAACTTGAGCAGCTTTTGCGACATCTTTTATGGTTGCCATTATACGCCCCCTTATTTTTACAGATTCAAAAATGTAATCCATTACATTTTTAATTAATTATATCTCTTCTGAAAACTTTTACAATATATGTTTATTATTTTTTTATTTTTTATAAATATTTTATATATATTAATTTATTTATTGTGCATTATTTTTATAGTAATAGCTTAATCACCTCTTTACCTAACTTGTCATAGTATAACCCTATAAGGAGGTGCATCTTATGCAACATTTATTTAGATATTTCCCAATCCTAATTCTCATTTTATTTTCTACGCTTTCATTTACTATTTTCGCAAATGAGCCTGTTCTAAATGGTATAGACATTAGTGAATGGCAAGGTCCTATCGATTTTGAGTCAGTCAAAGAAGACGGTATAGAAGTGGTCTATATAAGAGCTGGCGAAGGTGGTAATTATGAAGATGCCTATTTCATGTCTCACTATGAAGGTGCTAAAGCAGCTAACCTTAAAATAGGTTTCTATCATTATGTTACAGCTACTTCTACTGAAGAAGCTAAAGAGCAAGCTCGGTACTTTGCTAGCCTTATAAAAGATAAGAGAATGGATTGCCGTCCTGCTATGGACTTTGAAAACTTTGGTAACTTATCCAATAATGAAATTAATGCTATTGCAAAGACCTACTTAGATACACTTACTCAGTTGACTGGTATTACCCCCATGCTCTATACAGATGAGTATAATGCTGCTAACCTTTGGTCGTCTTCTCTTAATCACTACCCTTTATGGATTGCAGAATATGATGTGATAACTCCATCCTCTCTGGGTCCTTGGGAAAACTGGTCTGGATTCCAGCATAGCGATACAGGAAGTATCAATGGTATCGTTGGTAATGTCGATTTAGACTACTTTAAAGAGTCCGCTTTTATTACAGCAGGAGAATCCCCTATTCCTTCCGAAACTCATCCTACACCTGACTTAAAGCCTACTCCCCCCCCTGTAGTTTCTACTTTCTCTACCTATATTGTTCAACCTGGTGATACACTATCTGCTCTTGCACTCCGCTTTCATACGACTGTCCAAACTCTTGTTAACCTCAACCATATCGCTAATCCTAACCTAATCTATGTAGGGCAAATTCTTAAAATACCAGACCTTCAATCAGCCCCAGAGTCTTCTGAACCTACACCACAAATGCCTGCTCCTAGCCAGCCTTCCTCACCTAGTGAACAAAAACCCGAGGCCCCTTCCTTCATTTACTACACTGTCCAAAGTGGAGATAACTTATCCACTATTGCTTTAAATTATCATACGACTGTCAACACTCTCGTAAAACTTAATCACATTATGAACCCTAATTTAATTTATATAGGTCAGGTTCTTAAAATCCCTACTTCGACTACTAAGACATCTCAGCCTACCTTCATTACCTATATTGTTCAAGTAGGTAACACCCTTTCAGGTATTGCTATGCGCTATAACACCACCGCCTCTGCCCTAGCAAAACTAAATCATATTAGCAATCCCAATTTGATTTATGTTGGCCAAACACTTCTCATTCCTCACTAACACTATTCTTAGGATAAATTAAAAAGAGTTGTAGCCTATGATTTTATCATCTACTACAGCTCTTTCGAATTTATGTTTACAGTTCATTTTTGTATGTATTATAATATAAAATAGTAAAATTGATTGATTTAGATTTAATTTTATTTCATATTTATAATTTATTACATAATCAAGGAGATTTCTTCATGCATTCAACAAAAAACATATTCGCTAAAGACTATGGTATCTTACCAAATCAAAGTACAGACTGTACTCAAGCTTTTTACAAAATGCTTACTGACCATCCTGAAAATGCTTGCTTTATTTTAGACCCAGGTACTTATCACTTCTCCTCAGAAGAAGCCTTAAGAGGAGACTATTATATCTCTAATACAGATGTAGAAAATCCTCGTCATCTATCTATTCTTTTAAAAGATATGAAAAATATTACTATAGATGGTAACGGTAGCCTCTTTCTACATAAAGGACAGACCATTCCTTTTACTGTAGACCATTGTGATACAGTAACTTTAAAAAATATTACCATAGACTGGTCTATCCCTCTTTCTGCTGAAGGCCTTATTGTGGATGCCTGCAAAGAATGGACAGATATGAAGATAGATAGTGATCTCTTCCCTCACTTTATTAAAGAGAATTGGCTCTACTTCAAAGGCGAAAACTGGGAATCTCCTTACGGCTCTTTCTGTCAGTTTGACCATACAACAAAAAAAGTAGCCTATGGTACAGCAGACTTATTCCAAAGTAGCAAACAAGAACAACTCGAAGATGGTACTATTCGATTTTATGGTCCTTTTGACCCAGTTCCTACACCTGGTAACTACGGCGTACTTAGACATAATAGACGCTTGCACCCTGGCATCTTCCTTAATCAAAGTTCCAACCTACATCTTGAGCACATTACTATTCACAACACTGGCGGTTTAGGAATTTTGGCACAGTTTTGTGAAAACCTTGCCTTCGATCATATACGCTTTGAAGCCAATAGAGCTGCTGGTAGAAAAGTCGTAAGTGGACATGATGATGGTCTTCACCTTTCTAACAACCGTGGTGAAATTACTGTCGAGCACTGCTCCTTCTACGGGCTTATGGACGACCCAATTAATGTACATGGCACAACAGTTAAAATTACAGAAATAGTAGATACACATACTCTTAAAGGTATTTTTGTCCATTATCAAGCAGTAGGCTTTGATTGCTGGGCTGAAAAAGGACAAACTATTTCCTTTATAGACCACCTCTCTATGGCATCTCGTGGCACAGGTACAGTAAATCATTTTGAACTTCTTTCTCCTAAAGAGTTTATCATTACATTTGATACACCTGTTCCAAATACCTTCCAAGTAGGTGACGCTCTAGAGAATCTCACTAACTCACCTTCTTTAATATGTCGCAACAACTACTTTGGAAGTTGCCGTGCGCGCGGCGTACTCGTTTCTACACCTAAGAAAGTCCTTATTGAAAACAACGTGTTTGAATCCGCTGGTTCTGCTATCTTGATTGCAGGAGATGCTAACTTCTGGTATGAGTCCGGTGCATGTAGCGATGTACTTATTCGCGGAAACCATTTTGCAGACTGCTGTATGACTTCTATGTATCAATTCTGTGAAGGGATCATTAGTATCTGCCCAGAAATTCCAAAGCCAGAACTTCATAAGCCATTCCATAGAAACATTAAGATTACAGAAAATACTTTCCAGCCTTTTGACTATTCTGTGCTCTACGCTTTAAGTGTTCAAGGATTGGAATTTAGCCATAACCGCATTATACGTAGCTATGTCTATGAGCCAATGGACCGCAAACATCATATGATTAACCTTGAATACTGCTCTAATGTAACTTTACATGATAATCATCTTATTGGAGATGTACTTGGTCAAGATGTACATACTGTAGGTATGGAAGACCACTCTATTTTATTTAAATAAATTTTAAAAGGCATAGCCTTCTAGTATATAAAAAGCCCGTATGAGGTAGCTATAAGCTCTACCTCATACGGGCTTTTATCCTATACTTTTATATACTATTTTTAGCTGAACGAACCATCATCATAGCAATAATAGCTGTAATGAGTTCTGTAATCGGCATGACTAACCATATACCTGTTACACCTATTAGGAGTGGTAATAAAAAGACAAGTATAGTACAAATTATAATTCCCCTTAATAGACAGATGATTAATGAAAGCTTCGGTTTTAAAACAGATTGGAAGTAGGTACTGTAGAAAATATTTAAACTCATCATAATGAAAGCAGCAAAATAAATTCTAATAGCACCTCTTGCCATATCGAGTACTTCAGTAGTAGGTTCAATAAAGATCTGTACTACTATGTCTGGGAATAAAAATCCACTTAAGAAAAGTACTATACCAATGATGACAACAGTAATACTTCCTAGTCTTCTTACACTAACTACACGTTCACTCTGATCAGCGCCATAGTTAGTCGCCATAATAGGCTGTGCCCCTTGAGAAACACCATTGAAAAAAGACATAGCTACAATGGCACTATTAGCCATAATACTGTAAACAACTACGCCTACTTCTCCTACATATTTAAGAAGCTGTAAGTTAAAGAGTAAAATAACAATACCACTTGCCACTTCAATAAGGAAGCTTGGAAGTCCACTATGAAGAATGCGGCCTATTATATTAACCTGTATCTTTCCTTTTAAAAGCTTCATCGTATTTTGTTTACTCATAAAGTGAGTGAGAAGTAGGGTTACAGACGTTACAGAACCTATAACAGTAGCAATAGCACCACCGGCCATTCCCATGCCTAATATAAAAATAAAGATATAGTCTAAAATAATATTGGTTACACCACCTGATATAACGGCAACCATGGCACGCTTTGGTGCGCCATCATTACGTACAAAAGCTTGTAGTAAACTTGAGAATAAAAATACTGGGCAAAATCCTACTAAGTATTGAGCATAACTTGTAAAAAGCCCAATGTTTACTGACGTACACCCTAACATGTATCCAATAGGTTCTAAGAATACTAAACCTAGTACTGTAAATAAAATAGCTAGAATAGCTCCACTTAAAGCAGCATGCGTAAAGTAAGTGTTAGCTAGCTTCTTATCACCACTACCATTGGCGACAGACATCAGAACTGCGCCCCCTACGCCTAATAAAAGCCCCGTTCCAAAGAACAAAGTAAAGAGTGGCAAAATAAAGTTGAGTACAGCAAGCCCATCCTGCCCTACACCTTTTCCAATCATAATCGTATCTGCTAATACATAAATAGAGGTAACAAGTGTGGCACTAATAGATGGCAATAAATATTTAAAAAATAATTTCTTTGGGTCATCATGAAGTAAATCCATTTGCTGCATAAAATTAATCCCCCAGTCAGCAATAAAGTTTTTCGTACATTTGTACGACATTTCATCACTCTATCATATCTAGATCTATCTGTCAATTAACTTCTGATACAAATTGACTTTCATATAATTAATAATGACAACACTATTTCACCACTTGCTTATTAACTATATAAAATATCAATGACCTTATCTGCCATAGCCTTTACATCAATACTTGCTTCATCTAAAAGGAGCTGAATAGCAAGCCCATCAATCATAGCAAGAAGTAAACTTGCATTAAGAGTCTCTTCTTTACCATGAGCTTTGATCTCACCATAAAGATACTCCTGAAACTGCATACGCCATACGCTATATTTTTCTTTCATCTTCTCTAGCATGGTGGTATTTTGTGCAAAAGCTTCACCTAACAAATAATAATTAAGTTTCATAAAATAGGCATTAGATGTCGCCTCTCTAAGAATTTTCTCTAGGGCTTTTTTCTTCTCTTCTAATGTAGTACTAGAAAAAGCCTCTTCTAATACCTTGTCTTGTTTCCCTGAAACCATCTCAAAAATATCAAAGAGCAGTTCTTCTTTATTGGGATAATGATACGTAAAAGTACCTATACTTATGCCTGCTGCCTTTGCAATGTCTCGTACAGATGTCTCTTTAATCCCTTGCTCTAAAATAAGCTCAAAAGTTACATCTATAATCTTCTGCTTTCCTTTTTTCACATCTCTTCTCCTCTTATTCCTTCTCTGTCCTCTTTATTTTAACAGATTTATCTCCTACACCGCCTATACTTTCTTATTTTTATCAAAACTTTTCCTAAAATTCATTTCATTTACCTTGTACAATAATCTCATCTGCAAAGATAAAGTAGAATTTATAAGGTTTAGCTTTCACTCTTACATATCTTGCTTGTTTATTGATTGTAGCTACAATATCTTTAATCTCTATATCTGGGTCACCACTTTCAGCCTGTACATTTTGAGTAAAGACTTCTTCAAAGTTTTCTCCATCTTGTGATGTATAGAAAGTGATGTATTCTGGATAGTATGGACCTGAACGTTTACTTTGCATAAGACCTATATTAATACCTGTTAAATCACGCATTTGCCCAAGGTCTAAAGTCACATCGAACAAGTCTGTTGTAATAAGCCAGCAGTTATCCACATAGTTTAGGCTTCCTTTTTCCCCATCAATCAGGTCATTTGCCCCATTACGGTTAAAGACCTTTCTATCATCAAACTTTGTAGGGCTTGTAATAGATTTCACTGGTAGGGTATTAAAGTATTTAGCCTCTACCGTATCACTTGCAAGGCGACCTTTACTAAAAGCACGTGCCTTTACAACACAGTCTTCACTTATAGCTATAGGTGCTGTATAAAGTGTATCTTCCTCCGTTGGCTCCTCACCATTTATGGTATAGTGAATGGTACTCTCTTCATTTGGATTCACCATAGTACAGTAGGCCACTTCATCATACTGCTTAACTTTTGCTTTATGGGAAAGAACGGGCTTAATGAGTTTTACATTTTTAATTTTTTCTTCATCAATAGCTACAGGTGCTTCTACCTGTGCATCAAAAGCTTTGGCATCTTTTAAATAATCTTCACTAAATACTTCAAGCTCTTTTAAGTTTTCTTTTTGTGACATAATAAGTGTACAACCCTGCACTGTAGGTGTAATGAAAACTTGGTCTTCTACCTGCATACATGTAGCATTTTCTACTGTAAGTGCATAAGTAAAGCTTTCATGTTCACAAACAAGCTTATGCTCCTGTATACTCTTAAGCACTGGTAAGGTATTGATTCTAATGCCCCATGCCATAGGTTCTGCATGACTCTCTTGGTTAAGTTCAAACTTCATGGCATCTTCTGTATGGGTAATCACCATCTTTGTACCTGCTTCTATCTGCCATGTAGCTATCCAAGTTTTATCATCTTCTTGGCCTTCAAAGGAGACCCCTATACCCTTTATCACTTCACCTGTTTCAGTGTTGATAAAGTCTATACTTGCCCTTTTCTCTTTAGTACTCCAGTAGCAAGCATTTAGAATTGGTAATGCATCAAAGACACTTTCATTATTATCAATATAATCATTTAGATACCTTGAAGCATAGGCTTCATCAAAAATGTAAAGGTCACGAATACTAAGAACGCCCCTATCGAGCATTAAGCTACTACGGTAAAAACGACTGCTGTACCAAGTTGTTTTTAAATCAAAAGTTTCATTCCAATCTGTTGTTGCTGTATAGGTTACAGGTGGTGTAAGCTGGTACTTCCTTTTAAACCATAAAGAAGAGTCCCTTAAGCTCTCTACTCTGATTTTATTTAATTTTCTAAGAGCTGCAATATGGCGCATTTGCATTTCAAAACCTTCCCCTACATTCCCCCAGATAAAGCTGTTTTCCTGTCCAGCTTGTGTATAACCATAGCCTAATTGTTCTTCTTCTGTAATGCACTCAAAGAGCCATTTTACCCAAGTTTCAGACTGACCACATGTCCAAGCCGGTTCTAATGTATAAATACCACCTGCACCTTGTCTAACTTCTGCTTCAAAGTTATAGATAGGATCTGGCCCAAGTAGCTTAAAGATTGGCATATCTACTTGCATATCATGTGTTTGAGCTGGTATGTACTCATTTACTTTACTTGGATAGTAGGCACCATTTACATAGCCTCCCCAAAGTGTAAAGCCATCAATACCCTTTTGGTCACGGCAAAGGGCTCCCCCTACTACGCCATATTTTTCTTTAGCATATTCAAAGGTTACAATATCCATCACCCAAGAACCAATTGTTTTTGGATAGTAGCCGTATACTTCTTTAAAGTCCTGCATATAAACATCTAACAATCTTTTACGTTCTTCTGGTAAGTAAGCAAGTGAATAGCCCGCTTTAACATGAAGATCAATGACATCACAGCCCTTCCAAGTTACACCTGCTTTATCTGCCATCTCCTTTGTAATTTCCCACCAAGCACCTACTTCATCTTTTTCATCTATCATAGATTTGATCAGTGCTGTATATCTTTCATCTACTACAGCATCATGCTTGAGTGCATAAGTAGCTGGTAATTGATGCTGTTTTAAAATTTCCATTTCATTTTTTAAAGTATCAAAGTCTTCTTGTGTAAAAATACCATCATTGTATGTAGATTTTCTAATAAAATGATAAATATTAACTAGAGCTTGTTTTTTCATATTTTTCTCCTTTATTATTACTACTTTAAACTAAGTTTTATAATACATTATATTTAGTCTAATTAAAACAACTTATTGTATATAGTTAGAAATTAATACAAAAATTTTTATATACTTTTATTATATTTTGATGAATAAATCTATTTTTTTGTTATAATAATTTTAGAACTTTTTTCTATTAAAATCTTAAGGAGACTTGTATGAACTATAATATTATTCCAGAACTGAAAAATGTAAGCCTTAATACTGCATCCATTAAACTTAGCGACTACATATTGACAGATATGCTTACAAAAGCACTTCCTATAAGTGAAGGCATTTTACGTGAAGGTACTTATACAGGATGTGGTACTAAATCCATTACTTTTTGCAACGCTTCTTTTGAACACAAAGATGCCTATAAACTTGTTCTAGCAGAAGAAGAAATTACAATCCATGCTTCTTCTGACTGCAGTTTACTTTATGGGCTTATGACACTTTCTGAACTTGACCGTTTAAATAAAGGTACTCTTACATGTGGCATAATTTATGACTATCCCGATATGCATTACCGTGCTATCTCTGATGATATTTCTCGTGGACAAGTTTCTACTTTTGAACACTTTAAAACCATTATCCGCAAACTTGCACGTTATAAATACAATGTATATATGCCTTATATTGAAGATGTCTTTAAACTTAAATGCTGTCCTGATTGGGGTAAATACTCTGATGGTTTAACAGGCGAAGAATGGAAAGCCCTTACTGAATACGCAGCGAAGTACCATATTTCTGTACGACCTATTATCAACTTACTTGGACATTTTGATAAAAATGCTTCTATTGCTTCTTTACAACCTATTACAATTCATCAAGAAGACGGTTCTATTACAAGTGTTATTGACCCACTTAATCCTGCTGTCAAACCATTAGTTTCAAATATTCTTGATGAAGTGGTAGAAGCTTTTGGACCTGGTATTATTCATGTAGGTGGTGATGAACCTTGTGCCATTACCGAAGTTTATGGCAAAGAAAAAGGTGGACAGCTTTTCATTGAATACTATACATGGGTGCATGATGAACTGGCTAAACGTGACTGTTCTATGATGATGTATGCAGATTTCTTTGCACCACCTTGGGGTGATTACTCTGTAGGCCTTGAACGTGCTCTGGAACTCCCACAAGGCATTAACTTCGTCTTCTGGGATTATGCAGCTCGCGCTAGCTACCCTTATGTAGAAAAACTTCATGAGATTGGTCTTACTGTAACCGTATCTCCTGGTACTTGGACCTGGAATAGATTTGCTTGTGATATGAAATTATGCTGGAATAACACCGCAGGACTCCTCCTGGCAGCAGACGGTCAGTCTACACATATGATTATGTCTTGTTGGGGAGATGGTGGGGACTGCTCACGTGAACTTAACTGGCCAGGCTTTCTTATTGGTGCTAACTGCTCATGGGCAGCCAAAACAACTTATACTTTCGAACAATTCTACGATATTTACCATGCTGTTTTCTTTGGCCTTAATAAGGAAGAAGCTGCTTCTCTTTACAACGTCTATCATTATGATAGCGTCATAGGTCTTAAAGATAACTTTATCTTCAAGCAAGAAATGTTTAAATCTGCTTTAGAGCCTATTACTTTTGCAGAAAAAGAAAAAGCATATCTTCTTATTGATGAGATGACAAAAGCATTAGAACTGATTAAATCTCTCAAAACACGTATTCAAGAGAAAACAGCTTTAGATGCTCTTTACTTAAGTGCTAAACGTATTCTTTTCACTGCTAAAAAAATCAGCTACTTACCTTGGGCACCACTTCAAAATAGAGAAGAAGCTATGAGCTATATCTCTAATGTATTAGAACTTGCCTCAGAGGTTGAAAACATTCGTCAGTACCACGAAAAAGTATGGTTTGATACAAATAGACGCTCTGACTGGGGATATGTAGAAATGCTCTACCTCGACCTTAGAGATGAACTTCAAAGACTAGCTAGACATATGGCACATGATAAAAACTTCCGCAAAAATTTAGCTTTCCATGTCTTTAAAGCAGATTAGAAGAATAAAAAGGGGCTGCTTAGCCCCTTTTTATTTACTCTTATTACTAGTCCTTATTACAACTACTCATTAGACTCTTTCTTCTTACCTTATTTTTAGACCTCCATAATAATTGGTAAGATAGTTGGTCTTCTCTTCGTCTTTTCATAAAGGAGCTGCTCTACTACTTTTTTAATGTTAGCCTTTAACATATACCATTCTACCATTTGGTAAGCTAGGCACATCTCGAGTTCTTTAGTAGCTGCTACTCTAACTGCTTCAATAAGCTCCTCACTATTTTTAGCGTATACAAAGCCTCTTGTAATTACATCTGGTCCACCCATTATAGAGTAAGTTTCCAAATCAATGGCGGCTACTACTATCAACATACCTTCTTCTGCTAAATGCCTACGGTCTCTTAGAACAATATTACCTACATCACCTACACCAATACCATCTACTAAAATATTGCCTGCACGTACACGCCCTGTTACAGCTGCCTTTTCACGGTCAAGTTCTAATACATCTCCATCCTGCATAATAAAAATATGATCATCTTTCATACCCATTTGTTTAGCTAAATCTTTATGGTGTTTTAAATGTCTATACTCACCATGGGCCGGCATAAAAAATTTAGGATGGGTTAAAGACTGCATAAGTTTAAGTTCTTCTTTATAAGCATGTCCAGATACGTGTACATCTTCTATAGCTTTATAAATAACTTCTACACCTTTTTTATAAAGTTCATTAATAACTCTTGAAACCAACCTATCATTGCCTGGTATTGGTGATGCAGATATAATAAATAAATCATCTGGCTCAACCCTAATCATACGATGATTACCAAAAGCAATACGTGCTAAAGCAGCCATTGGCTCTCCTTGACTCCCCGTCGTAATAATGGTGAGCTGATCTTGTGTATACTTACCCATATCTTCAAGGTTGATTAGAGTGTTATCTGGTATCTCTAAGTAACCTAATTCTCTTGCTACCTCTGTAATACGCTCCATACTTCTTCCACTAAAGGCTACCTTACGGTTATGTGCACTTGAAGCATGTATAATCTGCTGGATTCTATGAATATTAGAGGCAAAAGTTGTGACAATAACACGCCCCTTCACACCATCAAATAGTCTCATTAAAGTTTTACCAATTGTTTGTTCAGAAGGTGAATGTCCGCTACGCTCAACATTTGTACTATCTGCTAAAAGGAGCAATATGCCTTCCTTACCCAGCTCCCCAATCCGTTCAAGGTCCATAGTCTGTGCATCAACAGGTGTATAATCCACCTTAAAGTCACCTGTATGAAAAATAATCCCTTCTGGTGTATGCACAGCAATACAGCATGCCCCTGCAATACTATGTGTACTTCTTACAAATTCCACTTTTATATCTTCAAGTTCAATGCAATCTCCTGGTTCCACACTATGCATCTGACAGCTTTTTTCTAAACCATGCTGCTCTAACTTACTTTTAATAAGCCCTAAAGTAAGCCTTGTCCCATAAAGTGGCATATTCATCTGCTTTAAAATATAAGGAACTGCACCAATATGGTCCTCATGCCCATGGGTAAAGAAAATACCTTTTACTCTGTCTTTATTCTCTAGAAGGTAAGTAATATCCGGAATAATTAAATCAACCCCATACATCTGCTCATCTGGAAATCCCATACCGCAGTCAATCACTACAATATCATTTTTATATTCAATTACCGTAATATTTTTACCAATTGTCCCAAGTCCACCAAGTGGAATGACTTTTACTTTTTCACTCATACTATATCCTCACTTTATAATCTTTTCGTTAGATATAGTATGTGTTTTTTATATAAAAAAACACGAGTTTCTTAAATTTTAGAAACTCGTATTTTTTAAATTTTCTGTTTAACTAATACTTGAATATTTGTTATTAAACAATCTAACGCGTAATCTTGACTTAACCCTCAATCACTGTATAATTTTTCTTAAGATATTTAAACTACAAAGGATGATTCCATGGATATTCGAACAATTTTACAAGAGCTTGAATTACTAGGTACAGAAAGAACTAAAAAAACCTACATACGTAATGGTGCCCATGAACCGCTTTTTGGTGTTGCAACAGGTGCAATGAAACCCCTTGCTAAAAAGCTTAAGAAAAATCAAGACATTGCAGAAGAGCTTTACGCAACCGGCAACTATGATGCCATGTATCTTGCAGGTATGATTGCAGACCCAAGTGCTATGTCTGAGGCAGATTTTGACCGTTGGATGGGCACAGCTTATTTTTATATGATTTCCGATTATATCGTAGCTGTGACACTTGCTGAAACAGACATTGCTCAGGCTGTTTCTGATAAATGGATAGCAAGTGGCAAAGAATTATTTATGTCTGCAGGTTACAGCTGTTATTGCTGGCTCTTAGGCAACCGTAAGGATGAAGAATTTGATCAAGAAAAACTTAATAAAATGCTCGAAATTGTAGAAAAAACTATTCATAATAGCCCAAATCGTGCTAAATACGCTATGAACAATTTTGTTACCACAGTAGGTATTTCTTATATGCCACTACATGAAAGAGCAGTTGCTGTTGCAAATGCAATTGGCAAGGTAGAAGTCTCTTCAGTTAAAACGAAATGTAATGTTCCTCTAGCTTCTGAAGCTATTCAAAAAGCAGTGGATAAAGGACAATTAGGATTTAAACGTAAAAATGTTAGATGTTAAATTTTATATTGCATTTGCTTTCTAAACATAGTTTATATAAAAAGCTCCATACAGTTTTTTTAAGCTGTATGGAGCTTTGCTGTTATTTTATAAGAATAAAGTACTATATCTTCCTTTTTATTTATGTTCACTATTTTATTCATTACACATATTATATTATTGCATGGTAATATTAAAACTTTAGATAGGGGGATAAAATATGTTGTCTGATCAATGTTTTATAAAACAATCTTTAAATATTAACCTATTCTTTTTGAGAATTATGAAAGAACATGCCTTTTTTTTAGAAACATCTATACTTGAGAAAAATGCTGACCTACAACAAGAGGCAAGGAACTTTCAAGAAATTTTTAGTGACCTTCTTGTAAGAACTATCAATCTGGCTTGTGGCGTAGTTGATTTGCGACCTGATGCCCTCACAGAACATACCTTAGATGCTGAAAAAATGTCTGAACGTCTAACTGGAGTACCTATAGATACAAGTATAACGAGATTAGAAATGGAACTTTCATGTTGCCGGGATGATAATCAATTTGATCAATCATTAGTTGAAGATATTTTTGAACTAAATTGCAATGCTATTGAAGCTACTAAGGCAATTTGTGCCTTTAAATCTAACGCTTTAAAAGCCGTTTTAGAGTGTAAACTTTATACTACTGCCTATCCTTTATTAATAGATCATATTAGAAGAGAAGCTAAACTCTTTATGTCTCTATTAGTAGAATTACAAAAAAGAGAAGATATCGATATAATTGAAGATGCACTTAATCAAGAACCTTTCTGGAACAGAATAATGGCCGAACATTCTAAGTTTTTAAGAGGACTATTAGATCCTACTGAAGATAATTTAATTGAAACTGCCAATGATTTTGCAAATGAATTTGATGAATTAAGAAGGGAAGCTTTAGCTGCATCTGATAGAGCTTGTATGCTTCAAAATGTTACAGAGGACAGTTTAGAAGCAACTAAGAGACTTAGAAACTTTAAAGACCAGGCAACTGAAGGTTTATTAGCCTGTGAAATTAGCTCTATTGCACTACCATTATTAGCAGATCACATACTAAGGGAAGCTAATCACTACCTCATCTTATTGCATAAATATGATGCAAATCTATAAAATAAGTTACAGGTTTATTTAGAATTATGATATTTAAACTTCAATAAAATTTTCCACTATAAAAATACTTGTATAAAAAACTCATATCCAATCGGATATGAGTTTTCGCAATTTTTTCAGAAACTTATTGTATAGCCCTTTGTCATTATTTATTCATTGGTAATAACTCAAATACTGATTCTATAGTCACATGTTCTCCCATGTTTGCACTTCTTTCAAATCCTGTCATTACCTCTAGTACATGATAGGTTAAGTTACTACTCGTTTTTGCCTTTTCTCCTTTTCTAAGTGCCTGTGCCATCTCAAAAAGCCCAAGTCCTCTGCTATTATCTACATAATCAAATGCTATTGGAAACTCTAAAAATTCACCTTTACTTGGGCGATACAACCTTATAGGACCTCCAAAAGTATTAGGATCAGGTACAGATAATGTCCCTTCTGAACCATAAATTTCAATGTGTGGTACTTCTGCTTTGTACACATCAAAGGTTGTAAAAATGGTTCCTATTACACCACTCTCAAAAGCCATCATGCCTGTTACATAAGTTGGTACATCTACATCAATAATCTCCCCACAATGAGGCTGGCTTGTAATTTTTCTTTGTGGGAAAGAAATCTTTGTCATTCCAGAAACCTGCTTGATACCTCCTAATAAATTTACAAGTGCTGAGATATAATAAGGCCCCATATCCATCATTGGTCCACCACCATGTTTATAATAAAATTCTGGGTCTGGATGCCAAGATTCATGCCCTCTACATACCATAAAGGCTGATGCACCTACTGGCATGCCTATATAGCCATCTTCAATGAGTTTACGACAAGTTTGAATTCCCCCACCTAAAAATGTATCAGGCGCACCACCTATTCTTAAGTTTTGCTCTTCGGCAATCTTTACAAGTTCTTTCCCCTCTTCGAACGTAGCACCTAGAGGTTTTTCAGAATAAACATGCTTTCCTGCTAGCAGTGCTGCTTTAGATACCTCAAAATGCTCATAAGGACGTGTTAAATTCAATACGAGTTCTATACTTTCATCTGCAAAAAGGTCATACATGGTCTCGTATAACTTTGGAATGTTATACTTTTCCACTGCTCTTTCTGCTTTTTCTCTTACTAAATCACATACACCTACTATCTCTATGGCGTCTTTAAATCTTTTAGTTAAATTATCTAGATAAATACCGCTAATGTCTCCGATCCCTACAATTCCTATCCTTACGCGCTCCATCCCTTATTCCCCCTAATACATCTTTGCATTATTTTCGAATCGTTTCGTGGTAAGGTTCTGCTTAACAGCTATACCCTTACCCTCTGCTGCCCATAGCATCCCTCGTAGCATCATCTCTTGCGCTTCTGGTGCATGATCAAATACATTATCTTGATGTCCTAATGAAGTATAAAATACTCTTCCATTTCCCCAATATTTAATCCATGCAACAGGCATATCTATAGGCTTATTGGCACTATGATAATAATTAACTAATGGAAACTTTGTTGTGGCTAATATCTCTATAGCTGGGTCAACATGTAAGTAGTAATGTTCACTTTTCACTTTGAAATCTTCTATTCCCTCTACGATGTCATGTGATCCTTTACAAATATTAACAGTGTATTCTATACCATCTCCTCCTGGATGGCTTACCCATTGCCCTCCAGTTATAAACTGCCATTCGGTATCTTGTCTAAAGGCATCACACATGCCCCCATGACATCCAGCAAGTCCTACCCCACTTCCAACAGCTTGAGATATATTTTGCACATATTCATGTTTAATTTCACCCATCGTCCAGCAAGAAATAATTAAGTCTAAAGTTTTAAGATAATTTACATCAGCTAGACAGTCTAAATGATCATAGATTTCTACTTCAAATCCTTCTTGACGCAATAAAGCCGCAAAACGCTTTGAAACTAAATCAGGCTGGTGACCATCCCATCCACCTTGAAAAATCAATACTTTTTTCATACTTTTCCCCCTTATATACGACAAGCTATGCCGCATCCTCTTGCTTGTGCTTCAAAAATGATATCAATAACCTTCATCACTCTTAACACCTCTTCTGGCTTAACAATAAGCTCTTCCTGCCCCTCTAGGACACCTACTATATTCTTATAATAGTTCGCCCAGTCTACACTTACTTCTGGCAATGCCATCTCTTTTGTTGTATGCTTTGGTCTAGGTGCCATGGTTCTTGTAGGCCCTGCACTTGTATAAACAATCTCATCTTCCCATTCCATTTCACTATCTTCTTTAATCGTTACAATCTTTCCATTTCCATCCCAATCTTCTATAATGGCTGAGCCCTCTACACCACACACATGCCAGCGTGGCTGAGTAACTAAACAATTCATGGCAACCTCAACTAAGGCAGTGATACCACTCTCAAATCTTAGAAGGACATCAAAGTGATCATCTACTTCAGGTGCAAAAATATTATGTAAGTGTGCCTCCACTGAAATTACTTCTTCTGGGAACATCCATAAGAGCTGATCAATCATGTGTACTCCCCAGTCTAGTACCATACCTCCACCATTTACTTTATATCCACGCCAGCCATGTAAGGCACGCCTAGAACCTTGAACTCTACTCTCAATACGATAGAATTTGCCTATTAAATTTTGGTCATAAATTGCTTTCATTATCCGATAATCTTTATCCCATCTTCTATTTTGATGAATAGAAAATAGTTTTTGTTCTTGTTTACTAACCTCTATAATTTCTTCTAACTCTTTTGCATTCATGGCTACAGGTTTTTCACATACAACATGTTTACCTGCTTTAAGACAAGCTATAGCATAGTCTTTATGAAAATTATTAGGCGTTGCAATTGTCACTATGTCAACAGTCTTATCCTTTAACAACTCCTCCACACTTTTATAGGCTCTTAGTCCTTTTTCACTGGCTTTTTGCAACATTTCTTCTCTAATGTCATAGGCACCTACAACCTCTATTTCCGGTAAACTTTTTCTAATATTCTCATGATGCCATCCACCCATACCACCATATCCGATAATAGCTAATTTATAACGCATCGCACATTCCCCTTTAATTAAATTTGAGTTCATTCTAGCACTCCTAATTAAAAATTTCATGCCACATACAATAAAATTCACGCCATATATTGCTATATTCTTTAGGCTATAAGATAATAAAGTAAAATACTTGAAAGGCGAGTGTATCAATGAAAACTTTATCCTATCCCAAAGGTTTTTATGAGTTTTTTTCCAATCAAGAATCTCATATAATTCGCTCAGAGTATGTTCAAAATCTTACTTTTTTACCTCATATGCATATACAAATCGAACTACTCTATATCGTTAATGGAAGTATTCTCATTCAAATAGATAATAACAAGCAATTACTCTCTTCTGGCTCTATTGCATTTATTCCACCTCATAAGATCCACTCTTTTCATACAGAAAAAAACAGTCTTTGTATTTTAACTATCTTTGATCCTATTTTGATACCTGAAATAGATTACCTGCTAAAAAAAAGTACGCCTTCTCACCCTTTTATTTCAGATGTCCCTCATCTACTTAGCCTTAAGCACTACTTTCAAGCACTCACTCAATCATCTTCTAATAGTTTACTTAGTAAAGGTTATCTCTCTATTATTTTAGCTTCTATTCTCAATGAACTAAGTTTTATTGACACAAATACTCAACATAACCATACAATTCAAACAATCTTAGACCATATTTATATGCATTATCAAGAGCAAATTTCTCTTGATACCATTGCTACTCATCTAGGAATTTCTAAATTTTATATTTCTCATCTCTTTAATACACAGATTGGTTGTAGCGTACCTAATTACATCAATTACCTACGTATCAACCTTGCAAAGCAATTACTCTTTACAGATAAAAACATTACAGAAATTGCTTATGAATGTGGGTTTGAAAGCTTAAGAAGTTTCTATCGTGCCTTTACAACAGTTTGTAACACGACACCTCGTCAATACATAAAAGAACACCAAGAATAAAAATAACCCTCGAACCTAGTTATTTCTAAGTTCGAGGGTTTTATTAATGGAGATGAGGGGAATCGAACCCCCCACCTCTTGAATGCCATTCAAGCGCTCTCCCAAGTGAGCTACATCCCCTTTTTACTTTTATTATAGTAAAAATTTTCTAATTTTAAAAGTATTTATTTTAACTTTTACTTTACCGGCCTTCTCCCTTATTAACCCCTATTCTTCTCCATCATCACTACACGGACAAATACTGTGCATTAAAAGTGCTAACTCTTCTTTTAACAGCGTATCACAGTACTTTTCGAAATGCTCCTCTGAACAAAAATAGCCTATTTTATGATTATAGCCTTTATCTTCGATAGGCTGATTACAATACATACATTTTTTCATCTAGTCTTTCCTCTCTTTGATCAAGATTTCCTAATAACTCTTCTAAGCTTCTACTTTATCATTCCACTGAACCTGACTTGGCATCATATTATTATCCTGTAAATAGGTATAAATACTATTCTCATAGGCTTCTAATACTTTGCCACTCATCTTACCATATTTCCATTTTATACTTTGTGTACAAAAAACGTATTTGACTCCTTTATAATAACATTCATCTACCTGAGTAGAACCTTGCTCATAGACATTTTTTACATTTTGCCCTATCTTTTTAAACTTCTTCTTAATAAAGCTACTTGCACTTCCATATCCAAAACATACAATCTTTGGATTATAATACTCTACCTGTTTTAAGAATAATTGAAAAATCTTATCGCTTAATTTTTTATTCTTTAGTATAACATCTTGAATTGGTTTAGAATTTGTGCATTTAAAATATAAAAGATCTGCAAAAAGTACATAGTTAGAAGAATTCTGCCTATGTTCATAAAGATACTCTTTAATTTCCTCTTCTAAAGTATATTTCTCAATGTATTTATTAAGATAATCCTCCTTCTCCCACATCATACTATACCCTTTAAAAAGTTCATAACGTGGTTTATAGTAGGTCTGATGTGTATATTTCTTGTTATCCTTAATCCATTTGAAAGTCTTATCATTCTCTGGCGCATTAATCCACTTTAAAAAATTAATATCAGGATCCTCATACTCTCCTATACTAATAGAAGGATTAAGCCCCATAACCAATACACTTTTTTCTCCCTCCTCTAACTCTACTTTTATAAGTTCACGATTTCTATCACCTGTATAACCATCATCATTGATCGCTTGAATATCTAATTTTATAATGTCTTGATTGATTTCATTGGACAAATCTTGTATTTCTTGAAAAATTTTTTTTGCACATATATTAACTCCCTTATATAATTCATCTGTAATTAGGCTTTTAGTTATATTATATGATAATATTAAACTATATCAAATATAAAATATTTTAAAATAAAAGGTTGAGTCTTCATTTCAAAACTCAACCTTTTATTTTATACTCTATTCTATTTTATACTCTATTCTATTTTATACGTATTCGAAGTTCTATGGAGTATCAAACCATTTGAAGACGAAGCAAAGTGTTGCACTTGCTAAAGCTGTATAACCTACTCTTTATTCAGTAATCCATTTAATGGTTTCCCATACTTCTACGCCGTTATTCTTTTGAGGTATACCTGGCGTACTTCGGCCTTCTTTTACATACTTAGTTAAAAGTTCTTTAAGTTCCTTAACTACTTCAGGATGCTGCTCATAAATATTATGTTGCTCCTTTATATCCACTTCTAAGTCATAGAGCTGAACATGTGGGAGCTGCCTTTCTACTTCCGAATTAGGGACTGGATAGCTCCATCCTCCAGACCCTTTACACATCTCTAGCTTATACTTACCTTTACGAATAGATAAAGACCCATCAATACTTTGGTGAACAAGGGCCTCTCTTGTATACTGATCTTGTCCTTTCCATAACCCTAGTTCACTTACACTATCTTCTCCCATATTATCTGGCAATATAACACCTAGTAAATCTGCCATAGTAGCCATGAAATCAGCAAGACAAACTGTCTCATTACATTGACTTCCTGCTTTAATAACTTCTGGCCATTTGATAAGAAGCGGGATACGATGGCCCCCTTCATAAATATCTGCCTTATGACCTCTAAAGATATAGCTTGGATTATGTCCTTTTTCCGCTAGCTCCTTATAATCTGCTGACGGCGAACATCCATTATCTGATGTATAGATAATAATCGTATTTTCTTCTAATCCACATGCTTTTACTTTCTCCATTACCTTACCTACCATGGCATCACACATCATAACAAAGTCACCATATTCATTAGTCCCCGATTTACCTATCCATTCCTTGGTAGGTAAAATAGGTGTATGTGGTGCAGGTAATGGGAAGTAAATAAAGAATGGTTCTTCTTTATGTTCCTCTATAGTCTGTACAACTTTATCTGTAAGATGTGGCAGCACTTGTTCATGTTTAAAGTTTGGCGCTGTAGGCCCTTCTCTCCAAAAACGCTTACCAGAATCACTTGTAACCTTAGTAGGCAATTCTACTACTTTATTATTTTCAATATAAACATATGGTGGCATATCTAAAGATGCACTAATCCCATAATAATAATCAAATCCAAAATCAACAGGCCCATTTTTAATAATTCCTGTATAATCTACATTTTCTACTACCCCAAAGTCTGGTACACTTTTAAATTCCCCATGACATGGCCAGTCCATTCCCAAGTGCCATTTACCAATACAAGCAGTATAATAACCTGAGTCCGATAAAAGATTAGCTACAGTTTGTCTACCATCTTCTATAAGATGAGGTGTATAACCTCCTATTACACCTGTTTTAAGTCTTGAACGCCAATTATAACGTCCTGTTAATATGCCATATCTTGAAGGTGTACATACAGCTGAAGTTGCATGTGCATCTGTAAAACTCATGCCCTCCTCTCCTAGCTGATCAAAATACCTTGTCTTAAATGGGCATTTTTCATTGAGATAAGAAATATCTCCATAGCCCATGTCATCTGCTAATATATAGATAATATTAGGTTTTTTCATGTCAATTCCCCCAATAACTTTATTCAATATCTCCTTCTTATTTTAACTTATTATGATATACACTTCTATAAATTTATAAATTATTATTAATAATTGTTTTAATTTTAAATTGTTAATTTAACACAATAAATTTTATCTAATAATAGGATATAAAAGTTTTTGATTTTCTGTATCATAAAGGGTATCCGCTGTAATCAGTTTATAACCCGTGTCTGTGTCTTGCTCTACTTTTTTACCATCAAACAAATCAACTGCAACTTTTACTCCTAGGTATCCCATATTAAAAGGTTTCTGCACCAGTATAGCCTCTATTATGCCTTTTTCTAAAGCTTCTATAATAACATTTGAACTATCAAAACCTACTACTTTAATTTTCTTACTTAATCCTAACTCTTCAATTGCTAGACAAATCCCCTCTGTCATGTATTGATTAGCTCCTACAATTCCTTTAAGATTAGGGTATTGTTTTATAATCTCCTTTGCCTTCTTATACGCACTTTCAGTAGTCCCTTCTGTATAAACTGTAGGTAATTGCTTCACCTTAGCCTGCCCAGCCATAACTAAGTCATAGCCTTGTTCCCTTTCATTAGCTGTACTTGCCCCCTGTACAAAGTTAAGCATGATAACTTCACCTTTATTGTTAATACTTTCTAAAAGATAATGGGTCAACTCTTGTGCCGCAGCTACATTATCTGTAGCTACAATCTCTGTCTGTCCTACCACACTAGAGTCTACACTCACTAAAGTAATCCCCTTTTTCTTAGCATTTTCCACACTAAGTGCTAATCTTTCCTTATCTGCCGCTGCTAGCAATATAATATCTGCACCTTCTTCTATTTTGCTATTCATAATTTCAACCTGCTTATCAACATCTTTTTCTTCTAAAGGCCCCACATATTCAAAGGGTATTTCTTCTTCTTTAGCTGCAAGTTGTGCTCCCATTCGGATGGTCTCCCAAAAAACATACTCACTCTGTATAGATTTAGAGACGAGCACAATTTTATTTGGCTTTTTAGAAGACTGATAGCTACTATACCCTATAAAAATAAGTATTCCTATACTAACACCTACTATAAACCATTTAATAATTTGTTCTATTTTTTTCATTCCATTCCCCTATTTCTATCACCGGTATTGTAATCCTTACCTTAGTCCATTTACCATATTCACTTTCATAACTTAGTCCATAATCCTGTCCAAAATACACCTGTATGCGTTCATGAACATTCTTAATAGCTACACCACCTTTTGTAATAGATGTAGAGCTTGGCGCTTTAAGGATATTTTTAATTTGTTCACGAGACATGCCTTTTCCATTATCATAAACTTCTAGAATAATATTATTTCCCTCTCTAAATCCCAAAACTCTAATATACCCCCCTTCTTCTAAATCCTTAATACCGTGATAGAGAGCATTTTCTACCAATGGCTGTAACACAATTTTTACTATCATCTCATCAAAGATATCAGGTGATACTTCAATCGTATAAGTTAATTTACTAGCATAACGTATTTTTTGAATCTGTAGATAATGCTTAACATGTTCTACTTCTTCATAAATAGTAATAACCTCTTTACCTTTGCTTAAACTTAATCTAAAGTACCTTGCAAGTGCTGCTGTCATCTGTACAACTTTCTCACATTCCTCTCTTTCTCCTAACCAAATAATAGTATCTAAAGAGTTATATAAAAAATGAGGATTTATTTGAGATTGCAGTACCTTTAATTCGCTTTTCCTTAGTTTCTTCTGATTATCTTCTACTTGTTCTATAAGCCCCTCAATCTTATATACCATCTCTTTAAAAGAAGCGGTAAGACATTGTATCTCTTCTGTGTCACTTTGTGTATCTATCTCTACACCTAATTTACCTAGTTCTATTTCTTGCATATGCTCTGTAAGTTCTCTAATAGGTTTTGCTGTTTGACTTACAATGCGTTTGGAAATAAGAAAAGCTACAACCAAGGCAAGTAGTGTCAATATAATAAGCGGAATAATAATTTCTTGCTTTGATACAAGTAACTCTCCAATATAGGATACGCCAACTACTCGCCATCCTACTTCCTTCAGGCTATGTACTGTTACAAGACGTTTATCCTCTAGAACCTCTGTAAAACTACCTTCCTCCTGTTGCATAACACGTGCTAAATCTTCTTGCAAAATTCCTGAATAAATAAGCTGCTGCTTAGGGTGATAAATCATCTCTTGCCCCTGACCTACAATATAGACATATCCCTTTTCCCCTAATTGGATATCATTACACATGTCCGTTAAATTTTTATAGCTCATATCAATCAGTACAATACCTAGGATCTTATTTTCTTCCATAATGGCAGCACTTAAAGAAAATACCCATTTCCCCTCATTTTTAAGATAATTTTGCGTATGAGAAGCTGAAATTACAGGCTTTCCTTGTGCCTCTACTGCTTTTGTATACCACTCCATTTGTTTCACATCGATATAGTCTTTAATAGCATTTGAGGCACTATCTGTAAGAACTAATCCATTTTCTCCAAAAATATTAATACTTACCACGCCATTACTACTTCCTCTATTCCTCATCTCTTCAAGGAAATAACTTTTTCGTACAGCTTTTTGATTAAGCGGTTCCTTAAGTTGGTTAATTAAACTCGTATCTTGACTTGAAATCATCCACATAACCTCTCGCATATGATCGATATAGGATTCTATATTTCTACCAAGCTGTTTAACAATCTCATATGCATACACATGCGTGTCTTTTTCTACTATTTCTGACATTTTATAAATAAAAAATATATCTAGCATAATAACAATAATCATAATTAAAGAAAAAAAATAGGTCATCAGTTTACTCTGTAACCTATAAGACTTTTTATTTTTCATTTTCTCTCTCGTTCTCCACTTATTTTTCTATATTCTGATGGACTTTGCCCTACTGCTTTTTTAAAAGTACTACTAAAATAATGAGGATCTGCATATCCTACTGCCTCTGAAATCTCATATGTTCTAAGTGGTGTATATTTTAAAAGCCTCTTTGCTTTTTCGATTCTATACTCAGTAAGATATTGTACAAAGGTCACTCCTACTTCCCTTTTAAAGATATTACTAAAATGACTGGCACTAATATGTACACTATCACATACCATTTTCATAGATAAATCAGGCATATTATAGTTTTCTTCTATAAATCCTAAAATATTTTTTATATGCACTTTATTAGGTTTAGCTTGATCATTAATATAATTCATACATCGTTCGTAAAGTCCCTTAATCCATATTTGCATATCGGATAATGTCTTAAAGTTTTTAATCTCTTCTGTTAAATTAATACCCTCAGAAAATATTTCTGTAATACTTGGATCAATTTCCATAAACTTTTTAAATAAAGCACATGCAAGATTCCCCCAAAGTTCTTCTATATCTTTTACAGCCATCTTTCTTTTTCTAACTTCATTGGCTATTTTATTAATCACCTGCTCGAAAGCCTCTTTTTGTTCAATACTCTTTATCACTTCACTCTCCCACTGTACCCACTGTGCAAAGTGTACCTTAGTGACTTCATAAGGCTTGCTGTTCTCAATAATCTTATTAGTTCCTTGAAAGAACCTACTCAGCAACGCATAATAAGCCGTTTGATAAGATGTGCTAATTTCTTCTATTTGATTAACTAAAATGCCTACCCCTATAGTTACCGTAATACCTATTAATTCTGTTATAGCACACTTAATATACCGAATTGCCTCATCATACTTATCTTTAGGGTTTTCCTTTTCATCTGTAAAATAGAGAACTGCATTACATTCTTCTAGTTCAAAAAGTATTCCCCACTTTTTATTCACCACCATTTCACTTACAATGTTTTGTATTGCAAAATAGGTGAGTTCCTTGTTTTCAATCTGATTATCTGCATCTATTAAAAAAATACCATAAAAAGCTTTATTATAAGGTATATTAGCTTTAATGCATTTTTTAGCAATCATACTACTTTCAATTTCAGTGAAAACAAGTTCTTCTAAAAGTTTTTGCTGAATAAGTGGTATAGATTGTTCTATTTTATTGAGTACATCTGCTTCTTTTCGAATCTGTTCTCTTTCTTCATCTAATTTCCCCACTATTGCATAAAGGAGGTTGACCATTTCAGACTTTGTAACAGGCTTTAAAATATAATCTTGTACACCCATTCTTAAAGCTTGTCTTGCATAGTGGAATTCATCATACCCACTAATTAATATAATTTTAATTAATGGATAATTCTTGGTTAAAATATGCGCTAAGTCCAACCCATTTAACCTAGGCATATTAATATCTAATAACACGATGTCCGGTAACATTTCTTGTATGAGGAGTAAGCCTTTTTCTCCATCCTCTGCTGTCCCAATGAGTTCAAGTCCTAATTCTTCCCATGGAATAAGATCTTTCATTCCATCTCTAACTACGGCTTCATCGTCTATAAGTGCAATCTTATACATAATTCCACCCATACCTTTCTACTCATTCTCTCTTTGTTTCCGTTTTAGTACACTTAGTTAAATTAAATAAATTTATTCAATATATTTTTAACTTATTGTATATAATTATATATTATTTTTATTTATAGGTCAAAATTATTTTTATTTTCATATAATAATAACTTAATTAAAACTCTTTATTGGCATCATTAAAACCATGTTATTTCCTACATAATAAAAGAGGTGAAAACTAGAAAATTCGTTTTCACCTCTTTTATTAATCCTATATTAATCTACAACCACTCCTTTTTTAAGGATAATATTAGCATACAAAGCACTCTCACTTGTTGAAACAATAGCATAAGCTTTTTTGGCTCTTTCATAAAACTCAAAGCGTTCAACAAACTCAATTTTAGCTTCTTTACCATCATAAGTGGCTATAACTTGCTTATATTCATCCCAAATGGTAGGGACTACAGGGTCTCCAGGCACTACAGACATAAGACCTACAGAATGCTGCGCATAGGTGTCTAATGGAAAGAAAGGAAGTATAGCTTCTAAAAGTTCTGTTACAGTATGACCATCACATCTTACTAATCTTTTTGCATAAGCTGCAGAAGGAAAATTCCCATCAGCAAATACAATCTCATCTCCATGACCCATTTCCATCATAATCTTCATAAGTTCTGGCGTAATAATTGGCGGTATTTTCTTTAACATAAATTCACCTTCACCTCAACATTTTTTATAAAGTGGTCCCAAGTTTTTGGACGAAATACTTTTTCCTCTGGCACGCTGTGCATAGCCACTGGAATTCTAAGCATCGATGCTAATGGAATAAGATCTGCACCAATATGTTCATATCTAATTGCACCCTCCTAGTTTAATAAAGCCTTCTTAATTCTATTATTAAAACTAGTTTTATTATACCAATATAACTTTCTAAATAATGGGTATTTTTTTATGTAAAAAGTTTATTATTTTGCACTCATTAGATAACTGCATAAAAATAAGGGGGCATTTTCATGCCCCTTATTTCCTCTTCTTAAAGCATTTCCCATAATACCGGATCTGGACTTGGAATAACTGCACTATGTAAGAATAACCCTTCTTCTACAAGAATCGATTCTGCTTTTTTCATAGAGGCCTCTACTGCGGCGATTTCTCCTGCAAAAATAGCATAAGATTTACCTGTCATACCCCTTGCAAGCCTCAACTCTATAAGCCTTACAGGACTTGTTTTCACAATTTCATCTGCTACACCTACCATGGAAGCTACAGCATAACCTTCTAAAATACCTATAGCAGCTAGATTTTCTTTATCACAGGTTCCGTAAATAGCTGCGAATAAACTTTGATCTGGATTGCCTAATAGATAAGAATCTACAAGCACTTCATCAAAAGGTGCTATTCTACCTACTTTGACTGCTGCTTCTACAGAAGATAGCTTACCTGTAAACATAACAATATATTTCCCTGGACATACAGTCTGCATCATCATCATCTGTATATCAGCTGCCTTTAGCATACTGTCAGCCGCTTTCATACCGATGGCTACTGATCTATACTCCATAATCCCTAATGATTTATATTCATTCACTTACTATCTTCCCTCCTTATCATCTAAGCTTTCTATTATAATTTGATCTTCTTGAACGCAAAGAACCTTACCTGTAACACTTGCATGGATATTGGCACTTATGCCTTCCTCATCCATTTGCGCAATCAAACTACCTACTTCTACTTGATCTCCAGCCTGCACCAGTACCTTTGCCTTTTTACCTATATGCTGCCTGGTTGAAATCGTTACGATGGATGGTATAAGTATGGTTTCATCCCACTGGGCTTTATGATTATACTGACCAAGTCCTATTCTACTCGTCAATCTACTTGCTACTACTTTTGTCCCTATCTCTTTCTTAGGTACAGGATTAAGATCCTTAACCCCTCTTTCACCATGAGCTAAAAGTTCCTTTTTAATAAGTGTCATAAATTTACTTGGCGAAAGTTCATGATGACATGCAAAATAAGAACATACATTACATCCACAACAGCCTAGTGCTGTTTCTATTCCCTCATAATGGGATGTAAGTCCATTAGCAATCGCATTCATCACCTTATGAGGTTCTACTTTGTGACCTAATCTATTTCTTGGGCATAAATCTGTACACATATGGCACTGTGAACATGAAGACATTGCTCTTTTAACCGTACTCATATCAGGACTACCTTTAAGTTTATGAAGTATATGATCTTGAGGTAATATAAGAATACCCTTTGTGGTTTTTGTGATAAGTGTATCTAAATCTCCAAACTGCCCCATCATAGGGCCGCCTACTAGGATACTCTTATCTTCTAGATCTTCTATTCCTATAAGCTTAAGGAGTTCTCTTACCTTTATTCCAATAGGCGCTTTAACTACCTTAGGATTTGGCACTGCACCTCCTACCGTCATATAGGTATGGGTCACAGGTTCACCATTCCTTAAGCATCTTCCTATATTAAGAAGTGTTTCTACATTGATTTCTACTACTTTTTGGCTAGCTGGTAATTCACCTCGTGGAATAACTCTTCCTGTACATTCATAAATTAAAGTAACCTCATCGCCAACAGGATAAATATTATCCACTGCTTGAATATGTATTTCGGGATATCTCTGGGTATAATCCCTAAGTGTACTAATTAGCTCGTTATACTTTTTCTTAATACCAATAATACCTTGTTTAATCTCACAAATTTCTAGTAGCTCATGTAAAGTATCAATAAGCTCTTTCCCAAAGTGTGTAAGAATCTGGTAATCTGTATAAAGTAATGGCTCACATTCTGCACCATTAATAATCAAATAATCCATCCCTTTAGCTAACTTGAATTGTGTAGGAAAACCAGCTCCTCCAGCTCCTACAATTCCTGCCTTTGCAATCTGCTCTTTTAATACTTCATAGTTCATATACCCACCTCCTTTACAATCTATCTAATATAAAATTACTGCCTTCATCTACAATACCTACAATAGCTGCATCTACTGGGGCGCGGTCATGACTTGTTGCATACCTTGCACTAGTGCCTGTTACAACAAGTACAGTCTCCCCTACTCCTGCACCCACCACATCTATGGCTACAATTGTATTTTTTCCCTCTGCTGTCTTCTGTAAGGATTCTACAATTAAAAATTTATTTCCTACTAGCGCTTCATGCTTTCTTGTAGAAACGATACTCCCTACTACCTTACCAATAATCATTCTCGCTCACCCCTTTATATTTAGCTCATAATATATGCTGCACTTTTACAAGTTACACCTAAAGCATTGGCTTCATCTGTATCAATATGCATTTCTAGTGTGAAACTAGGATCTACTCTAATTTGTACATGATTTAAGATCCCCTCACGCTCTTCACCAATACGTACGCTAATCACCTGATTATTATAAAGACCAAAGGCTTTGGCATCTTCTGCATTCATATGAATATGACGTTTTGCTATAATACACCCTTCACTTAGATGAACAGCACCCTTCGGTCCTACAAGAGTAATAGGTGCAGACCCCTTAATATTACCTGATTCACGAATAGGTGGTGCAATACCTAATTTAACTGCATCTGTCTTTGCAAGTTCCACCTGAGTCTCTTTTCTAATAGGCCCTAACACACGTACATTTTCAATTACTCTTAGATTGGTTCCTACAAGTGTTACCCTCTCTTCAGCTGCATATTGTCCGCCCATCAGTTCTTTTTTAGGATGAAGCGTAGCACCTTCTCCAAATAAAATTTCTAGATGTTCCTTTGATAAATGCAGATGTCTTGCAGAGACTCCAATCGGTACTGTAATGATTTGTTCTATATTACAATGCTCCAACCTTGCTACCTCCTTGAAATTTGCAGTTTTCTAATTGTTTATGAAGTAAAAGGCAGGAGAAATGATTTCTGCCTGCCACTTCTAGGAATTCGTTTGTACTTTATAAGTTAAAATTTAGGAAGAATTTTTTCAATGTCTTCATGTGGTCTTGGAATAACATGTGTTGCAACAACTTCACCAAGTCTACCTGCTACTGCTGCGCCTGCTTCTACTGCAGCTTTAACTGCACCTACGTCTCCCCTTACCATAACTGTTACAAGACCTGAACCAATTTTTTCTGTTCCAACTAATGTTACATCTGCTGCTTTAAGCATAGCATCTGCTGCCTCTGTAATTGCTACTAAACCTCTTGTTTCAATCATTCCTAATGCCTGACTACCCATAATCTTTTTCTCCTCTCTCACTTTAGCCACTTCTGGCCTATTTTCTTCTACTACTTTAACTGTTTCTAAACTATCCCCAGTATCCTCTGTTACCTGAATACTTTTCTTTTTAGTTTTTGGTGATTTTTCTTCTGCCACTTTTTTCACCTACACTCTCAGTTTTCTTGCACTATGTAAAAGTACTTTTTGTACTTCTTCATGAGGGTTATTAATGATTGCAACTGCCGCTACTTTACCCACTTTCTCAGTTGCTACTTTACCATACTCAATAGCTTCCTTTACATCCGCAACACTTCCTTGCACTACAATGCTTACAAGCCTTCCTCCTAGTGCTTTTTCTGTTGTTACCAATGTTACATCAGACGCCTTCGCCATAGCATCTAACGCAACTATAGAGGCCACATTGGATGCTACTTCTAAAATGCCGATTGCTTTCATCCTATCACTCTCTTTTATGCCTTATTTTTGTATTGGTAAAATACTTGCAATATCCCCATGTGGCCTTGGAATAACATGTACTGCTACTAATTCTCCAAGTCTCCCCGCCGCATCTGCGCCAACTTCTGTTGCAGCTTTTACAGCACCTACATCACCTTGTACCATAACTGTAATAAGACCTGAACCAATTTTTTCTGTTCCAATTAATGTTACATCTGCTGCTTTCACCATTGCGTCTGCCGCCTCGATTGCTGCTACTAAGCCTCTTGTTTCTACCATTCCTAATGCTTCTTGTTTCATCATACATTCCTCCTATATTCTTTTATTTAGTATGGTTACTTTTATAAACAATTAATTGCTAGCATCTTTTCTAAGCCTTCATCCGGGCTTGCAATAACACGTGCTACTACATAGCCTGCAAGTTCTTCACTTGCTCTTTTGGCTGCATCAATACCTGCTGTGACATCTGCTACATTTCCTCTTAACTTTACCATAATAAGTAGTGGCACTTCTAAACTCTCTGCATTAGCAGGTTTATTCTTATCAATGTACTCTACCGTTACATCTGCTGCTTTACAAGCTGCATCAATAGCATAGAGCGCCGTGGCTAAACCATAAATTTCAATTAACCCTACTGCCTTTCCCATATGGCCTCCTACCTATTGACATAAGCTACTTTAATACCTTGTAACTTCATATTCACTTCCATGGCTTCATTAAGCTCATCTAAGCTAAATTTATGTGTGATCAGCTTTTCTACTGGAAGACCAATTCCTTTTGCTCTTCTTAGGAAGTCAAGTGTCGTTACATAGTCTTTAAATGTATAAGTCCATGACCCTACTACTGTAATTTCTTTTTGGCAGAAATCCCAATGAGGATTAATAGTAGCATTTCCATTATCTACAAAGAATCCAACTTCACAAAGGCCACCACCTCTGCGGATGAATTTATAAATATTTCCTGCTGCACTTGGTACTCCTGTACATTGGAAAGCAAAATCTACTCCACCATCTGTTACTTCGTGTACTGCGTCACACATGGTTTCAAAATCCTTATAGTTTTTAAAATTAAAAGTATAATCTGCTCCTAAGTCCTTAGCATAACCAAGTCTTTGGTCATCCCCATCTATTGCAATAATGTTTTGAATGCCCATTGTTCTTAATACAGTAAGTACTAAAAGTCCAATTGGTCCACACCCTTGAATGAGTACTTTACTATCAAAACGAAGTAGTTGAGTTGTTTTTGCTCTTTCTACTGCATGAACTGCAACAGCAGCTGGCTCAATAAGAATACGCTCATCGAGCCCCATATCACTTACATTAAAAATAGAAGAATTTTTACGAAGAATAATATAATCGCCAAACCATCCATTGAAACGGTATTCATCATCTGGAAGAAGACCATATACTTCTGCTTTGCTACTTAAGTTAGCGCGTTCTGGTTTAAGTGTTGTAAACTCATCACTACCTGCAAGTGTTACAGAAGTTACAACTTTATCTCCTACACGAAGTGGCTTGCCAACCATATCTTTTGTAACATTTTTACCGATTTTAATAATTTCCCCTGTTCCTTCATGGCCAAGCACAACTGGAATAAGTCCAAATGGATCGTTTTTGTATTCATGAACATCTGTTCCGCATACACCACATCCTTCAATCTTAACAAGCACTTCATCATCTGTAATTTCTGGAATATCAAAAGTCTTTACTTCAATTTTTTGTTTTTCTACTAAGTAAGCTACCCTACCTGATTTTCCATGACCCACTGAAGAAGCTACTTGAACTTCATTGTTTTGTAAACTTGCCATAACTTGTTTAACAATTTCTTCAATATTATTGATTGTATACTTTTCCATCATGCTCCCCCTATCTGATATATAAAGCATTAGACATAACGCATCTACGTGCTCTTGTAAAGCTTAATGCATTCGTTAATCCTTCTCCTGTTTTACTTGCAATTGTAAAGGTCGTAAAACCTTCACCACCAAATCCTATACCTGCATAAGACGGTGCGTTTTTTACAAAAATAGCTGTATCTAACGCCTTGCCATATTTAGTTAAGTTGTTGACATTAGAAGAATGCATATGAGCTGAGTGCCTATTACCACCTTCAAGTAGGACTGCTGTCTCTATCCCTTCATCTACATCTTTTACTCTAACAATGCCTAAGATCGGCATCATCAATTCTTCTTTAATCAGAAGATTTTCTTTACATCCTTCAAAGATAATACATTTTGTTTGCTCTGGTGCATCAATTCCAATTGCTTTTAAAATGACTGATGCATCTCTTCCTACGAAGTCACGATTAAGCATATACTTACCATTTTTTTCAATTAGTACTGTATTTGCAAGACGATTGATTTCTTCTCCTCTTAGCATATAGCAGTCATTTTCAGATAACATATAATAAATGAGTTCATCTGCTACTTCATCTACTACAATAACTTCTTTCTCTGCAATACAAGGAAGGTTGTTATCAAAACTTGCACCGTTTACAATATCTTCTGCCGCTTTTCTTATATTAGCTGTTTCATCTACAAGTACTGGTGGATTGCCTGCGCCTGCTGCCATTCCTTTTTTACCACTTTGTAAAATGACTTTAACTATACCAGGACCACCTGTTGCTACAAGTAAATCAATATCTGGATGTTTAAACAAAATGTCTCCTGATTCTAAAGTTGGTTTACGAATGCTTACTGCAAGATTTTCAAACTCTCCTACTTCTTTTGCAGCCTCATTAATAAGGTTTACTGCAAAGTTAGCTGTTTTAGTAGCACCTGGATGAGGATTAAATACGACTGTATTACCTGCTGCAATCATACCTATTCCATTGCAGAATACAGTTTCAGATGGATTTGTAGATGGTGTAATAGCACCAATTACGCCATAAGGTCCTCTTTCTACAAGTGTTAGGCCTTGATCACCGCTCCAAGCATCTATTTTGATACATTCTGTTCCTGGTGTCTTCTTAGCTACAAGTTCGTGTTTTAGAATTTTATGTCCTACTTTTCCCATGCCTGTTTCTTCAACAGCCATTCTAGCAAGTATTTCTTTATTAGCCATGATTTTCTCACGGATTTTATCAATAATCTGATCGCGTGTTTCTAGAGGCATTTGACGTAACTTCTTTTGTGCTACTTTTGCCGCTGCAATTGCTTCATTCATATCCTCAAAAATCCCTAAGTGATGGTTAGAACTTGGAGCTATCCCATTCATTTTCATCACTACATTGGCTACAATTTCTTTTAGTTGTGCGTCGTTCACTTCTTCACCCTCTTCCAAATAATCCTGCTCCATACTGGGCAAGTTCTATATCTTGTCTCGCACTTCCACCACTTACACCTATTGCACCTATTACTTTTCCATTAACTTTTATTGGATAGCCACCACCTAATGTAATAATCTTTTCATCTAGCATGCTAACAAGCCCCTCAAAATCGGCTCCTTGTTTAACAAGTTCAGCGATTTCATGAGTTCCCATCTGCAAGGCTACTGCAGAAAATGCCTTTTTAATAGCTAGTTCATAGCTAATAACAAAAGCCTCATCCATAGCCTGCATACTTATTGGTCTTCCACCTTCTTTAACAAGGGCTACTACTACTTTTATCCCCTTCTCTTTGGCTTTTTTTATAACCATTTCTATTACCTGATTGGCTACCTCTAAGTTCAATGTTTCTAAATTTAATATTGGATTTTCCTCTATGTATCTTGCTAACATGAAAAGATAATCAGATAATCTATTGATATAGCGCTTTACAACGCCTTCAACACCTTTACAAGTAATAAGGAGTCTCTCTGCTCTTCTTGCAACTGTTCTAGCAATATCTATATCTGCTGAAAGGGGCGTTTTACCTGGTAATATAAAACCTTGAAATTCATGAGACTTCGATTCATAGTCATCAATACTTCTTTCTATATTTTCTATATCTATTTCTATACTTTCTGCTTCAGCTTTATCGTAGCCTGCGACAATCCCCATAACGATAATGAGTCTTTTCTGGATATAATGGAGTTCATCTACAACTTGCTCTTCTTTAATCTGACTTTTAATCTTTCCTAGATGACTTGTTAGTTCATCTATTGTTCCCAATGCCTGAATATAGGGGTGATCCTTAGGTACTCTTGTACCGTCTAAAAGACTGGTCTCCCCATTATCTCCTGTTTTGGTATAAACCTTCATAGCTCTCCTCCTATCATCTGAGTAAAACTATTTCCTTTTACATACCTGGCAGCATTCTGCCCTAGTGTTCTATAATCTGTATTTGTATGCAATAAGGCCTTACCTCTTAATTTATGAGTTGTAAGCACTGCCTGGCTTTTACAAATTCCTATTCCCACTTCAAGCTGACTTGCTTCTGCTGCCTCCTGTGCTAATAAATGAGCTGGTTTAAAAGATTTTTCCGTCACTACCTCAGCTAGCACACTCTCTTCTTCTATTCCGGCTAAAATTTCTATAAGTATTTGATTGTCTAAGTGATTATCTATTTTTATAACAATTGTAGGTTTTATCATAGGACTTTTACTTTCGAAAGTACCAAACCTGTTGCTACAGCATTTCTTGGTCCTTCTACTCCTCTTATTTCACCTTTACCAACTACAATACCATAGGGAGTTAAATACTCTAGAAGCATTTGTGGTATTTCAAAATCCATTGCACTTCCGCCTACTAGTACTACGTTTGGAATTTGAGTCAAATCATTACCTTTAGCCACACTTTTTAGTGCTCTTAAAGCATTTTGTATAAATACTTTTCTTTTGGCTTCTTTCCTAATTGTGACTATTTTTTCTAAGCTATGTTTTGTTTCTATTGGGATAAAGTCTTTTTCTTTACAAATTACAACTTTTCCAAATATCTTAGGTGATAGAGGTTGACCAAAAAACTTGACCTCACCTGTTTCAAGGCGTATATGAAAGAGACTTTCTACCTTAGCAAGAGGATATCTCTTAATATCTTCTGCTACAGATAGATTTTCCAGCCCTAATTCTGTATTGATTAACATTGTAATAAAATTACCTGCTCCACCTAAGTGAGTGACTTTGACTTCACCTGTTTCTTCTAAAATGGCAGCGTCTGTAGAACCTCCCCCTAAGTCAAGTATGACTAATGGAAAGGTAGTTCCCTTCGTAGTAAGGGCTCCTAAAGAGGCCATAACACCTTCTACTCCAGCAACTTGTGTTGTGACTCCTATATCATCTTCTAAAGTCTTAGCAAGTTCCTGCATAGGAAGCCCTTTAGATTTAACCATAGCAGCTAGTGCAACGGCTCTTTCCATACTAATCTCTCCGGCTAGCGCACCTTCTACACTCATAGGTACAAGAACATCTACAGCTAAAGCATCTTGAATATGAACATTGGCACTTTTAGATAACTTTCCTATTTCCTCTTTCATATGTTCAATCATATGACCAATATTACTTTCCTTAGTGCCGGCCATATCTAAGATCTCTTGATCACTATCTATTGCATGCATCATTTCTTCGCTACCTCTATCTACATCCACCATACGTTTAGTCCCATCTACAAAGTAGATTGTAAGCGTTCCAGCCGGTATTTCTTTTTCTTCCACCTGACCTTTTGGACTCCTAATAACGACAGCTGATCTGGTGCCAATAAGACTTTTTGCAATAGGAATGATCCTTCTTGTTTCCTCAGGTGTAAGATTAAAAAGGTTAGCAATGCCATACGGATTTGAAAGTGTTTGAATTGTACCGCCTTCAGATGCTACTTCTATAACACAGGTGTTACCTAAAGGAATTTTATGAATAAACTTTACCTCATCTATTATAGGTATAGGATACTTAAGCCTATTATAAATAAGAACTGCTTCATCTTTTTGGACAATTGCACCCTTTATAGAGTGTCTTGATGCATTAATCAACTTTGCTGCTTCTTGATAACCTATATGACTCCCTATAATCACAATGTAGTCCTCATCTTCATATGTATCTTGCAGTTCTTCAAGCAAAACAGTCTTACCTTTTCCTAAACCCTCTCCACTTGGTGTATTGGGATTATGTCCGATCATAGTGGATTCTGTAATGATAGTCTGTGTGATTGTCTCCATTGCCATATCCCCGATAACAGGGGCAGCCTCATTTAAGAGAATCAAATCGACGTCTTTTACATTTTTATTTATTTTTCTTAGCGCTTCTTGAAGAACTTCCTTAATGCCTCTAATATTGTGCAGGGTCCCCTTCATACCTGTAGTAGGTACTAAGGCACTGCTTTCAAATACAAGTTCTTCCTTTAACCCTAATGTAGCAATACATACTTCCGTTGTAGAATTACCAATATCAACCCCTGCTACTCTCATAAGCTCACCTATTCCTTAGCAAGAATGTTTCGTTTTTTATATACCTCTAATGTCTCTTCTACAAAAGCTGCACATAAAGGTGCATCATACTCTTCTTGAAGCATTTTAATAATAGTTTGAAGCTGCGCCTCGGTGGATCTATAGGGTCTTAGCCTATTATAGATTTCTAATATTTTTGCATCAGGTACACCAATAAGTTCAGAAGCTCTTACAAAATTTTCAGCTTGCTGTACCTTTCCTTGATCTAAAGCTACCTTTGCCTGCAAAATTAATGTATCCTTTGAAATAGAAAGATCTTCAATACCTATATCCCCTTTAATTACTTGTTCCATTGTAATATCTTCTAAATTTTTACCCGTCTTGGTTTTAATTAATTCAGGTCTTTTTTCTATAAGTGGATATAACTCCAAGCAGATCCCTCCTTATGATTCCATAACATGCACTTCTATAGGCTCTGCACGATCTCTTACTAATTCGGTCTCAACTGTATGCATGAGTGCCGCCTTCACTTGATATTTAGGCCTTACCATTGGGTCATTTTGAGTAGCAATAGGTATTACTCTCTCGCCTTTTGCATATTTAGCTGCATTCTTACCAATGATTCTGTACAATTCTAAAGTAAGTAGTGGTGCTTGTGGAAAAAGTTCCAAATTTGTAAGCGGATAAAGATCTTTTTGATGAATCACAGCTGTTCCCTTTGATTGTAAGCCTATTGCAATTCCTGATCCCATGAGCTTAGCTGTATCATTCCCCATAAAGCACACATCTGAAGTTCTTAGAACTCTCACAACTTTAGGAATCATACCTTCCTCTTCTATACCTGCCATGATTTCTTTTAATACATCTACCACATTTAACCCGTTTATTGTATGATGAATCTTCTTTCCAAAAGCTGGTCCTATACCAATTCCTACTTCTTTTGGGTTATGCCCTTTTATAGCCTGACTACCTTCTTGCAGCCACGTACCAGAACTTCTTCCTTGCATTTTTTGATTCATTTCATCCACGACTTTTTTGACCACATTTTGTATTTGCTGATCTGTAAGTTGCATGCCTTCACCTCCTACAGTGCATCAGGTGAGATGATATGAGGGATCTTTTTAATTTCTTCCCATCTTTCTTTACTCATCTTATACCCTGTTCCTGGCCCTTTATATTGATTAGGGAAATTCACTGCACTCTGGACTTTAAACTGTTCATCCAAAATAGCTGCAGTATGAAGGTAATCTCCTGTAATACGCTGTTTAAACATATTAAGAAGACTTTCGGCTACATCACTAAAGCCACCCTTGTGAAGTGCTTTAATAATCTCCACACCTGTTACTTTCTTTTTCATCATCTCATCAATAGCAGCAAGATCTGCTACTGTATCTCTATCTCTAACATCATCGCTTGAATGTGCATAAGTAATAGCTTCTACTTCTTCATCGGTTACTGGTGGAAACCCAAGCTCTTTAAAAATTACCTGCATAGCTTTTGCTGCTCTATTCCTTACCTGTATCACATCTTCTTCTTTGACAGGTCTAAGGCCACCATCTACCTTTAGATCACGTTGAAGAACATTATAGTCATCAAAGTCTTCTGCATCAAAGTTAGAACCTGCAAACATATTATCCTTATTAGGAGTACCACTGTATCCCGAGAAAATAAAATCTGTACCCGGTAGCATTTGCATAAGCATCCTTGCAGTTCTTCTAATATCTGAGTGAGAGAAGGTCTGATCATTACTTGAAGCAACTTCTAAGTCTAGGATTGCTGCAATAAGGTTTTCTGCTAAGATTGCTCTTACGCCTGATGGAACCGATGAAGTGATTCCAACACAGCTTACTGCTCCATTCTGAATACCTTGTACACCAGCTCCTTTTGTCACCATCAAGCACCTTGTTTCTAGATAAAGCATAGACTTTTGTTCCGCATTACCCATAAGTACTTCTGATCCTGTACCAGAAGTATATCTCATCTTAAGACCACGTGATGCATAAGCTGATGCTAAGAAAGCCTTTGAAAATGGTGTATCATCTCCATCTATGAACACTTTTTCTGTGCCATAAACAGAAATAGTTTCTGCATAAGTAGTTAATCCTCTCATACCAAGTTCTAACTCTACTGCTTCCTCTACTGCACACTGTGTGAGTACACCTTTTGCGCCTACTTGTGAGCCGACTAGAAGACCAATGGCTGTAAACGGTGCATATCTTGCAATCCCTACAGTTGTTTCTTCCTCTCTAAAACCTCTTAAAGCTCCTTCAGCTGCATCTGCAGCGATTAACACAGGATTATCTTTAGCATTAGTAATATGAGCCTGATTAGCAGGATGGCTTCTTGCTCGCATTTTTTGCATAGCCATCATCATTTCTACTACATTTAGCTCATCCATCACCTCTGTGAGTTTCTTAGGTGTAAGTCCTTTTGCTATTTCAACAATTTCTTCTCTTGATACATGAATATCCACAAGCATTCTTGCTATTTCTACACTTTCAAGCTGCATACTTTTAGGGGCTATATTCTTGTCTATGTAATGATCTGCTATAAAATAGTCTATAAAATCGAAGGCTTCTCTTGGCTTTCCATCTAATTCAACAACTTGATTATGCTTAATTTTTATAGAAGCTACCGGATCATATGGACTTGCCATTGCAACAAAACCTTTCTCCGGCCATTCATTAATGAAACCATCTTGATTGACAGGGCGACCATCTAATACTTGCATTCTTTTAGAACGCTTCATAGCCATTCCCCCTTATTTACTTATTAAGTTGCGTAATAACTTCTCTTGTAATCTTTGCAATTAAGTCTTGATCATTTGTTGTTTCAGCTTTTACACTAGCACATATTGTTTTCTCTGCTCCTCCACAATCTTGGTTGCCATCAATACATGGATGTTTACCTGGAAGATTCATACCTTTTCTAAGATCTACAAGTCTTTGTACTTCGTGCGCTGGAAGCTCTTTTGGTCCACCCATCATTTGTGTAATATATGAAAGTTGTGCATAGAATTCTAACCCTTCCATTTTGAAGTAAGCACCAAGAAGATCTATACCCCATGCTAATGCACCATGATTTTCAAGAAGTACTGCATCATAACTACTAAAGAATGGTTCAATAGCATCTGGAATCTCTGGCGTAGATGGCATACCATATGGTGCTATTGGTACTTCACCAAGGAAGATTGTAGATTCTGGCATAATTTGTTTTGTTAAAGGTGTTCCACAGATTGCATGTGCTGTAGCATACATTGGATGTGCATGTACAACTGAATTTACGTCTGGTCTACATTTATAAACTCTAAGATGCATTTTAATTTCTGAAGAAGGTTTATGAATTCCATCTGTTTTAAGTACATTACCATCCATATCTACTTTACAAATCATGTTTGGTGTCATAAATCCTTTACTTACTCCTGTTGGTGTACAAAGAATTTCATTTGGTGAAATTCTCACTGAAAAGTTACCATCATTAGCAGCAACCATTCCCCTATTGTATACTCTTTGCCCGATTTCACACATTTGTTTTCTGATTTCAAATTCATTTACTAACATACTTAGCCTCCATTTTTTGTTTTGTGCTTTTTCTTGTTGTTTTTTCTTTAATTAGTTTTATACTACCACCACAACTCACATTTTTCAATATTATTTTTATTAAATTATAAATTTATTTTTTTATTCAAAAAAATACCACAAAACAACTTATTTCATACCTTTAAGTTGCTTTGTGGTATTTCTTATTTTTATTCTGCCACAATAATTTTGATTTTATTTTTAGCACAGGTTTCTTCCCACTCTTTATCAAGTGGCTCATCTGTTACAATATAACTTACTTCTTTTAATTCCATCAATTTATGGATCGTACTCTTATTGATTTTGGCATGGTCTACAGCCAGAATAACCTCTTTTGCTACAGCAATGAAGCTTTGCTTTATCTCTTTTTCTAGTTCATTAGATTCCATAACACCTCTTTTAAGGTCAATACCCTTACAAGATATAATGGCTTTATCTGCATAATAATTTAAAATATTGCTTTTAGCTGTAGGGCCTATTAAGGAGAGAGATGTACTTCTAAGTGTTCCACCTGTAGAAATAGCCGTCACTCCTTTATACTGGCTCAGAATAGTCATTGCACTTACACTATTTGTTATAATGGTAAATGTCTTATCTTGCGGCAACTGCTTTGCAACCTCTAAACACGTCGTACTTGAATCTAAAGCAATAGTCTCCTGATTCCCCAACAAACGTGCAATAGCTCTTCCTATCTTTTCTTTACCCGTGGCATTTTCTTTTATACGATGATCAAAGGATGGATCTTCCATATCCTTTTCTTTTTCCTCACTCCGACTTACAAGTAGTGCACCACCATATGTTTTTTGGACAATACCTTGTTTAGCCAGCTTTTCTAAATCTCTTCTAATTGTCTCCTCTGTTACTTCAAACTGTTTACTAAGTTGTACAACTTTAACTGTTTTTTCTCTCTGAATAAGTTCTATAATTTTTCGTTGCCTCTCTAATGCTAACATGTCTCCCCCCCCCTACTTTTACAATGCTATGTTGTTTTTATTTGTTTTTCATTGTTTCATTTGATTATATCATTGTTACTCTTTCCAATCAATACTTTCAGCTACTTTGCACCCTATAATAAGACACGCCTATAAAGTCTTCTTTATATTATAGCAAAATCAAACTTTCCTGTAATATAAAAAGGGCTATTGCTCATGCAATACCCCCTTTATGAATTGGTTTATTCGTAAATAACAGCTTGGATTTCTGGTGTATCAATATTGGTTTTATCAAACCATTTGAATCCAGTATCAATGAATTCTGGGTTTTCTTCACCTTTATAAGCTTTATAAGCTGCTTCAACAGCTTTATATCCAATACCTACTGGATCTTGTGTAATAGAACCTGCTGCAACACCACTATTGATCGCATCAATCATAATTTTACCTGAATCAAAACCTACAATTGTAATTTTACCAACTTGATTAAGTTCTTTTACAGCATTGATAACACCTGCTACAGATCCTTCGTTTGCACCATAAATCCCTTTAACATCTGGGTTCGCTGTAATGATAGCTTTTGCTGCTTCTGTTGATTTTGCATGGTCTCCATCACCATATTGTGGTTCTAAGACTGTAATATTTGGATATTCATTTTTCATTGTATCCATGAAACCATCACGTCTATCTTTTGCTGATTGGCTTGTTTGACCATGCACAACAAGACCTACCTTACCTTCACCACCTATAAGCTCTGCCATTTTATGTGCTGCTGCAGCAGCTGCTGCATAGTTATCTGTAGCACACGTTGTTTTTACAATAGGGCTATCTACTCCTGAGTCAAAACCAATTACAGGAATACCAGCTGCATCTGCTTGCTCAAGGTATGGTGTAGCTGCTTTTGAATCAAGCGCAGCTAAACAAATTGCTTGTGGATTCTTAGCTAATGCTGCTTGTAACATTTCAAGTTGCTTATCAATTTGATCTTCCGTTTCTGGTCCTTCAAAAGTAATGCTTACACCTAACTCTTCAGCTGCTTGTTCAGCTCCCATTTTAACTGCTTGCCAGAATTGATGCTGGAATCCTTTTGATACGACTGGAATGACAATTTCCGCTTCTCCCTCTGTTTTCTCTTCGTTTTTTTCTTCTACCTTTTCCTCTGTTTTTTCTTCTTGTTTAGAGGTTTCTGTTTTTTGCTCATCTTTTGGAGCTGGCTTATCTGTTGAACATCCTGTCATAACGCCCATAGCCATTGCCACACTTAATCCTAATACTAATAATTTTTTAATCCTCATATCTATTTCCTCCCTTATTGTTTAAATACTCTTCTATTCTTCATCCTCTTTCGAGAATCTAGAATCAGTTTTTCTGTTTTCTACGCATTAAGTCGAGTAATACAGATACAATTAGTACCCCACCAATGATAACTGTCTGCCACTGTTGTGGCACAGCCATAACCTTTAAACCATTTGTAAGCGTACTCATAATAAACGCGCCAATAACTGTTCCTAAGATTGTTCCAGAACCACCACTAAGAGAAGTTCCTCCAATAACTACAGCAGCAATTGCATCCAGCTCATAACCTTGACCAAGAGCTGGTTGTGCTGACCCTAAACGAGATGCCATAACAATACCTGCAATACCTACAAAAGCACCACCAAGTGTGTAGATAGCAATTTTCCATGCATTAACGTTAACCCCTGATAATCTTGTTGCTTCTTCATTACTCCCAATTGCAAAATCATAACGACCAAGTTTCGTTTTATTTAAGATAATACTTGCAATAACAATCATTGCTAAGAAAATCCATACTGCATTAGGAATAACAACATCACCAAATTGAACACCATTTCCTAAAGCAATATCTCTAAATACAAATGCACTAGGATTTTCCGGTGTTTTATCTGGAAAGTATACAGGCGCTGCGTCTGAGATAACTAAAGATAAGCCTTTTGTTACCATCATCATCCCAAGTGTTGCAATAAATGGTGGCAACTTAAGTTTTGAAATAAGTGTACCTGTAACACATCCACAAAATGCTCCTGTTACAACGGCAATAATACAGCCTGCCCAAAGTGGTAATCCCCAATTACTAATACTTACTGCAGCCATAACTGAAGAAAAGGTCATAACCGTTCCTAATGATAGGTCAATTCCTCCAGTAATAATGATAAAAGTTACACCTAAAGCTAAAATACCATTTACACAAGTTGCCAATATAATAGAAATAACATTATTAGCTGTTAAAAAGAATTCTGATGCTAATGAAAAGAATATAAATAAAATAATAAGTGCGGCAAACGCTAATACTTTTTGTGCAGCTGTACCATTTAAAAAGTTTCCTAATCCTTTTTTTTCAGTTTTTTCTTGGTTAACAAGTATATTTAAATTGGCCATTCCTAATCCCCCTTTAATTTTCTCTATTCGTTGCATATTTCATGATACTTTCTTGATTAGCGTCTTCTATAGCAAGTTCACCTGTCACTCTCCCTTCACACATAACAATGACACGGTCACTCATACGCAATATTTCTGGAAGCTCTGAGGAAATCATAATAATAGACTTTCCTTCCTGTACAAGCTCAGATAGTAAATTATAGATTTCACTCTTAGCACCAATATCAATTCCACGTGTAGGTTCATCAAAAATGAGTACATCACAGTCTTTTAAAAGCCATTTTGCAATAACAACTTTTTGCTGATTACCACCTGACAAATTTTTTACTATCTGTCTACTACTTGGTGTCTTTATAGCTAATTTATTAATGTAGTCATTAGTAAGCTGTGTAATGGTTTTAAAATTTGTAAATCCATACTTTGTAAACTTCTCTACACTGGCAAGAGATACATTCTCTTCTACTGTTTCACTAATTGTAAGTCCATAACGTTTTCTATCTTCTGAAAGATAACCTACGCCATGTTCTACAGCATCTTTAGGCTGGCGAACTTTAACTTCTTTTCCTTTAATCAAAATTTTACCACTCTCTAGTTTATCTGCACCAAATATGGCTCTCGCTACTTCTGTTCTTCCAGCTCCCATAAGTCCTGCAAACCCTAAAATTTCTCCTTTATGTAACTTGAAGCTTACGTCTTTTATAGTTTTGCCCCTATTAAGATTTTTGACCTCTAATACAACTTCTCCTTTACTATTTTTACTACTTCCTCTAGGATTATGGTAAATAGTACGTCCTACCATCATACTGATAATTTCATCAAGGCTTACATCCTTTGTATTAACAGTATTTACATAGCAACCATCACGCATAATCGTAATACGGTCACTAATTTTCTTTAATTCTTCCATCCTGTGCGAAATATAGACAATGGCAACCCCTTTAGCCTTTAAGTCTTTAATAATTTTAAAAAGCTCCTCTATTTCTGTATCTGTCAGTGCAGCAGTAGGCTCATCCATAATTAAAATAGAAGATTCAAAAGAGAGCGCTTTTGCAATCTCTACCATTTGCTGTTTAGCAACAGTTAGTGTACCTACCTTTACTTTTGGGTCTAGGTCAAGGTTCATCCTATCGAAAATCTCTTGTGCCTTTTTGTTTGCAACTTTATCATCTACAAACAGCTTTCCCATTCCCATAAATTCTCTTCCTATAAAGATATTTTGAGCAGCAGTCAAGTGGGGCGCTAAGTTCAATTCTTGATGGATAATGCTAATGCCTAGCCCCTGTGCAACTTTTGTACTAGAAATATCTACTTCTTCTCCCTTATAAATAATTCTTCCTGCATCTTTGGTATAGACACCTGTTAGAATCTTCATAAGCGTTGATTTTCCTGCACCATTTTCACCTACCAGTGCTAACACTTCCCCAGCATTTAACTCCAACCTACAATGATCTAAAGCACGTACACCTGGAAATGATTTATCTATTCCCTCCATGACAAGTAATTTATCACTCAAAAGCTTCACCCCCATTGTTTAAATAAGCCGATTATCTTAATCAACTTATATTCATTTTACTGTTAAACAGACCCTATTTTAATTCAATATCTTATACATATAGTTTGAATTTTTACTATTTTCTAGAATTAGTCAGTTACTTTTGCATAATAAAATAACCTAAAACTTAAAAATTTATTTAAGTTCTAGGTTATTTGCTAATCAATAATTTCTTCTATTCCTTCATACACTTCTTGACCAAATTCATGAATAAGTAAATTTTTATTGACTTGATAAACTGGTCTATAATCTTCTTCCTTAAATAAATGATTATGCGCTTCTTTATGAATACATCTAAGCTCTACATCCAAATCCTTATAACTTCCCCATCTACCATATTCTTTTGCAAAAACTTCATCCAAAGCTGAAGTAAGCAAAATAATTTTTTTCTGCTTATCTGTAATCAGTTCTATGATTTCTAAAGGATACATTAAACAAGATAAAGGGCATAAATCATAACTAGGAATATGCTGCTCCAATGCATACTTATGGGCTAGGCATTTCCAGACCCCTTCATGCTCTACCAATAAAGAGCAACGTCCCTCACATTCACGAATAGAACCTTTTTCTCCTAAAAAACCACCTAACGCTTCTACTTTCTTATAGTAACTTTCATCTAACTTTTTCATTTCTTCTATTATATTAGGCATATGCTGTATAAACATTTTTCTATTTTTAACACTTAAATCACAAGGACTACCGGAGCAGCATCCATACTTATGGATTTTAGTACACTCAAAACAATTTAGATTAATCTCTGTATTAAGTGCCTGCACATCTACTAAGAAAACACTCTCTCCATAATCTATAATACCTAAGTTTCTATGAGCTAAATACATTTTAAAAACATCTAGATCATCCGTTACACCTTCATCTAAATCATAGTACTCTGCTGACCATAAATGATCAAAAATCTTTTCAATCCTAATGTCTACCTCTGAAGGATTTTGATTTATACTTGTTATTACGTACGTCTTATCCCACAAATCTCCCTCTGTACTTTTAAGCTGAGTAAACTTTTTGCTTAAAGATTTGTAGGTTTTCTTCTGCATATTTTTAAGTATTTTAGTAATATTAAGCTGTTTTTTTGAGCTAATAAGTAAAGAAAATGTATCAGGTTTTAACTTTATATGCTCTACCTGTATACATAGCTCATCACATAGCTGATGGATAAGCTCCACAAATCTTCTTTCTACTTCCTCTACTAAAACTGCTTTGTGCTTATAGGTATACCATATCATACGATACTGCCATGTATCTCTTTTATTCATCTTATTTCCTCATTACATATTTTTGATGTATAAGCATTATACTACCACTCGCTAAAAGCTTCAACATCTATAAGGTTTATACCCTTTAAAAGCACTGTTTTTTCTACTCTATGTTGCTACTACATTTATAGCCAACTCCCCAGACAGTAAGTATGAATATGGGATTCTTTGGATTAGGCTCAATTTTTTTTCTTAGCTTTCTTATATGGGCCATAATATTACTATCATCAAAGGTATAGCTCTCTTTCCAGACACTATTATAAATCTGATGTTTTGAATAAACCTTCCCTTTATTACTTGCTAAAAGATAAAGAATATCAAACTCTTTTGGTGTAAGTTGTATAATTTGATCTCTATAATAAACACTTCGATTGGCACCATCTATTAGTAAATCACCACATTTTATTTTTTCTACTTTTTCCCCCTCATAAGACATAGCATCTATCTTATTTATAATTAATGAACCATACTCATTTTCCTTTAATCCACTAAGCCCTTCTAATAAATCATTAGCAGCTTCAATATCGTTATTACCTTCTTTAAGCTGGTGGTAGAGCCATTCACATAGTTTTTGATCTATAGATATTACTAAAGCTTTTTTATTCATTTTTCTCACTCCATCCTATTAAAGTAATTCACCATATTTTCTTACATACAATTTCTTTAATAAGGTGGCTAATATCATATAGCAGAGTATAGTACCTATTAACCATACAAAATAAACATGTGGCATCCTATACATTCCCAGAGCTGTTCCTACTGTTGTATAAGGAATAAGGGTTCCTACCAATATAGCAAGGGTTGTAATAAGTGTTACTGGCAATGATGCCTTACTTTGAATAAATGGTATTTGAGGTGTTCGAATCATATGGATAACAAGTGTTTGAGACCATAAAGATTCTACAAACCATCCTGCATTAAAAAGTGCCATAAATAAGGCTTTATCTACACTTGGATCATTATAATAACCTCCACAAACCATTGGACAAATTACAAAGAACATCAAAATATAAGTTGTAATATCAAATACTGAACTGATTGGCCCAATCCATAGCATAAACTTACCAATAGATGAAGCATCCCATTTTCTAGGTTTCTTTAAAAAATCTTCATCCATGTTATCCCAAGGTATAGAGATACAAGAAATATCATAAATAAGATTGAGTACAATAAGCTGAATAGAACGCATTGGAAGAAATGGTAAGAATGCACTTGCTACCAAGACTGAAAACATATTTCCAAAGTTTGAACTCGCAGTCATTTTAATATACTTAATCATATTACCAAAGGTCTTTCTTCCTTCAATAACGCCATCTTCCAGCACATTTAAATCTTTTTCTAAAAGAATAATATCAGCTGATTCTTTAGCAATATCTACTGCTGTATCTACTGAGATTCCAACATCTGCCTCCTTCATAGCAGCTGCATCATTAATGCCGTCTCCCATAAAGCCAACAACATGGCCATTATTTCTTAACGCTCTTACAATTCTTGATTTTTGCTGAGGTGAAAGCTTAGCAAAGATATGCTTTTTCTCTACTGCCTGTGCTAACACTTCATCACTCATCATTTCAATCTCTCCACCAAGTACAATTTTATCTGTACTTAATCCTACTTGTTTACAAACAGATTTTGTAACTCTTTCATTATCCCCTGTTAAAACTTTTACTGCTACTCCATATTCCTTTAAGGATTCTATAGCCTTCTTAGTACTTTCTTTTGGTGGATCTAAAAATGCTAAGTAACCCATAAGAACCATATCTGACTCATCTTGAATAGAAAATACACCTTCTACTGATGGATTTGTTTTTTGAGCTACAGCTATAACCCTCATTCCTGAATCATTAAGTTTGGCTACTGTTTCTAAAATTTCTTTTTTAATTTCTTTGGTAAGTGCTTTAACTTCTCCTTTATACTCAGCATAGGCACTTATACCCAGCATTTCCTCAACCGCACCTTTAGTGATAAGCTGAGTTTTTCCCTTCTCATCTGCTAAAACAACGCTCATACGACGTCTTTGAAAATCGAAAGGAATTTCATCTACTTTATTATAAATAGTGAATAAATCTTTTTTACCCATTTTTTCTGCAAAGTCAATAATTGCAATATCCATTAAATTCTTTAATCCTGTTTGATAATAGGCATTCATAAATGCATGTCTTAAAACGCGTTCATCTTCATTGCCATGAATATCAAGATGATATTCTAAAACCACTTTATCTTGTGTCAAGGTTCCCGTTTTGTCTGTACACAAAATATCCATAGCTCCAAAGTTTTGAATAGCATTAAGGTTTTTTACAATCGTTTTCTTTTTTCCCATTTCAATTGAACCCTTAGCTAAGCTTGTTGTAACAATCATAGGTAGCATTTCAGGTGTTAATCCTACCGCTACAGATAGAGCAAACAGTATTGCCTCCATCCAATCCCCTTTTGTAAATCCATTTACAAATAGTACAACGGGTGCCATAATCATCATAAATCTAATTAAAAGCCATGAAACTGAATTCACCCCACGCTCAAAGTTAGATTCTGTTTTCGTTTCAATAATAGTCTTTGATAAATTTCCAAATAGAGTATGGTCACCAGTAGCTACTACAACACCTAAAGCTGTACCACTTATGACATTTGTCCCCATAAACGCTAAATTAGGACATTCCATTGGTGTTTTATATTGTATATCTCTTCTAATCTCCTCTATCTTTTCTACTGGTTCACTTTCTCCTGTAAGAGCTGATTCACTTATAAATAAATCTTTCGCTTCTATAATCCTCATATCAGCTGGTACCATATCACCTGCTGATAGACACACGATATCTCCATGTACTACTTCCTCAAGTGGTATCTCTACTTTACCCACTCGCTTTCTTTGTACGCAGGTAGTTATTTTAACCATTGCACTTAATTGCTCTGCATCTTTACTTGACCTTGTTTCTTGAACAAAACGAAGTGTACCACTAATAGTAACCATGGTTAAAACAATGATTACTGTTGTAAAATCTGCTTCTCCTTGTCCTGCAAGAATAATATCTGTAAAAACTGAAATCGTTGCTAATACAAATAGTACAATAGTAAAGGGATTAATAAATGCTGTTGCAAATCTCTTCGCTAAAGAATTTTTTTGCTCATGAGTAATTTTATTATCTCCCCATTCCTCCCTTAGTTTTGTAACTTGCAGCTCATCAAGTCCATTTAGAGAAGTATTAAAGTTCTCTAAAACAATTTCCTTATTTTTACCTGCTACATTTAATAGCCATTTATTTATGCTAATAGCCTGCAATTCTTTTCTATCAACTATTCTTGCTTTTTGTCTTCTTAAAATGCTTTTTTTCATGTCTTTATCCCCCAATCATTTTCTTGAAATAAATTTAGATTTGGAAAGACACGAAATCCGATAACTCAGTTATTTAAATAGCGAAATATTCAGTTTTAAAATTATACGGCAGGAAAATGGAATCTTTCTCCTACCATTATCCGATCCCGTGCCTATACTACTACTTCCTGCTTCCATTTTCCTCACCTCCTTAAAACAAATGCACATAAAAAAACCCCTTTGCCAAAGCATCACAATGACAAAAAGGGGTATCCTTACTAATCTCATCGTTCAAGCTTTAGCATCGTAGGGCGGTGAAATTGTGTTAGGTTATGCCTTGGTTTCGACATCTCCTGCTGACCAACTCATAGTGTCTCCACTATTTCGCGGTAACAATCCATATCCCTACGGTAGCCTCACCTACCGAAGTTATTTTATTTTAATGATACTCTTATTATAGCAAAAAAATCTTATCTTTCTAGGACTTTTTTCTTGCTTTTTCCTTGCTTTTACCCCCTTCCTACTTCCTAGAGATAAGCTTTATGTTGCTCGCTAGCTAAATGCTTTGATACGTATAAGCTCTACATCCTCCGAAAGATAATTTAATCATCCCTGAAAGGTTTATAACCTAAGTTTTTTAATTTATGAGTTTTTCTTTTAAATAGCGCTTTTTGTACTTTACTTTCGCCATCTCACTAATATCTTTCATAATGGTAAAATTAGAAAAGCCACCTACGACACCTACAATAGGTAATCCTTGTATAAATTTAGCTATAAGCATAGCTTCTGCCAAGCAATGTGCAGTTTCTTTAATAACAGCATCTAAATGCTGCGTGTCCTTTAGCCTCTGTTCATCACCTTTTGTAATTTCATCTAGATGCCTATTGTACATAGCCTGCACTTCTTCTTTGGTAACCCCTGCACAAATTAAGTAAAGAATATAAAGCTTCTCCTTATCTTCTGTATAGTCAAAACCATAGGATAAACTAATTTCATAAATATTTTTAAGTAGCATCCCTATAAGGAGTGGAATATCTGGCAATCCTATACCAAGTACCCCTAACACACCACCTTCTACTGTAGTCAGTAACTGATTGAGTAAAATACCCTTACTAGCACTCTTATCTATTTTATTAATATTTTTATGACTCATTTGCCTTTGCACAGCATAATGCTTAATATCAAAAGCCGCACGTTTATCTTCCTTATTATAGCTTTTCTCTATAACGCCTATACCCTTTTCAAATACTAGCTTAAAACCGGATTCAAAAGCAGCCTCTAAGGTCTGTTCAAGCTTCTTTGGAATTTTCTCTTCTATCTTTTCTTGAATAGGTGCAATTTTTTCTTTTACAAACTTAAATTCCTTTTTCTCCAATATCTTAGTTTCTTTCTTCTCTATTTTCTGTAGCTGCTTTTTAAGTAATTTATTCTTTTTTAAATCTTCTTTTTTCACAAACGTTTTTCTTCTCCTTTACCTTACAGTATAATACTTTACTTGTTCTGTAATACTCCCTACTTGGGGTATATGAAGCTTACTAATCACATACCAATAGAAAGCTTTGACATCCTCCCATAAATAATAAGGTTTACAATAAGGCCGAATAGGGAGAGTCATAACCTCCTCATTATAAAGCATTTTCACTAAAATAGTTCCTTGATGCGAAGACTTATAAAATATCCATTGTATATTGCCTGCCATAGGTGCTACCTGACTATCACACCAAATCTTGGCCACTTTACTTATATGATCAGTCTGCTTAGAGCAGCAACATAACTTTAGCAAACTTGCAAAAGGAATAAGTGTTTCAGCATGTGCAAACCTTAAATCAGCAGATACATTTCCTGTTTGCAAGGCCTGCTCCGAAGTCTTTAGAAAGTCTTCTAAAAGTGCAAAAGCAATATTGGTAGGTAAATCTTCTCCTCTATAACTGGGACCTTTTTCTAAGAAATTTCTTAGATTTGCATTTTCCCAATAATAATAAAGTATTTTATCATCAAAATATCTATTTATCCCTAAATCTACTGTTAAGTTAAAAGTATTAGCATAGATGGTATATAAACTTGTTCCTAACTCTAAAGCCTCTTCCTGTCTTAGCTTATAACTTGATTTAAAAAATTGTGCCATAAAAGGCATAGAAATATTTTTTCTCTCTTCAAACTTTCTAAGGGAGTCTTTCCACTTTCCATTTTCTTTATAATTTAAATAAGCTAGGTTTAAATCAAAAAATCTTAAAATAGGATCTATCTCACCATTGCTCAAGGCAACAAAATTATTAGAAGGCGTATACTTAGCCAGCTCTTCTAAAAAAGCCTCCATACTTTGCTTAGCACGTGTAACATAAGTAGATACAGCTCTAACTTCTCTTCCAAAAATCTGTGGAAATCTTTCGTACATACGCCTAGCAATACCCTGCTCTTCCTTTACGCCAAGTGGTGTCAAAAGTCCATACTTCCCCTCTGATAAAGCAAGAAAATCACCTATTTGCTTTTTGAGTATACATCCTGATTGGGTAAGTTGATTTCGGCTATCTGCTTCATCTAAGGTACTATAAAGTACTTCTGCTTGATTAGGACTTGTCACATACCTTGACCCATGCCTACCTAAATGATTCACATAAATAGGATAGTATCCTTTAGGTGGTGATTCCTCCGGAATGCCTTTCTTGTAATAAGGCATCTCCGTCCCCAAATACCATGTGCTTGTATGAAACTCCTTCATTGTATCAACTCTTCTCTATCCTGATACAAAATTATATTCTTAAATTTAATGTCTCATACATCTTCTATCACCTATTCTTCTAACATAGATTGATAACGTAAAATTCTTTCCTCAAAATTTAAAAGATTTACATGTTTACTTTCTCTTACCACTTCTTTGGCTCTAACAAATAAAATAAATATAGGTAAAGTAAATACGCCATAGTCTGCTGCAATATGAGGCCACTTCGCTCCATTTACCTCTATCCCTTTCACATAAGGATACGTCCTAAGCATAGCTTCTAACTTGCTACGAATCGCCTGACAGGCTCCACATGTACTTCCGGTAAAATAGAGTACTACCATTTCATGCCCATTAAGCTCATCCTGAATCTGCTCTTTGGTTGTTACTTCTTGCATATAGTCTATCCTTTCTAAAATCCTTTAACTTAAACTATATTAAATCTGAAAACTCAAATTTAGTACGTTCAACAAACTCCATTTTACTATATAAGCTAGAATAAATAGGTTCATCTGGCCCCTGTATATCTGGTAAGCTTATAATAAAACGAGTTCCTTTACCTAATTCACTTTGCACAAAAATCTCACCATTATGCATATTAATAAAAGATTTTACAAGATACAAACCTAATCCACTGCCTTCTCCTACTTTAGTAAAACGATTATTCACTTGGCTAAACTTTTCAAAAATATTATCTAAATAATCTTTTGGTATGCCTACTCCGTTATCTTCTACTATAATTAGAACATTATCCTCACCTTGCTTAACCGTAACGAATAGCTGAGTACCTTTGCTATATTTAATAGCATTAGAGAGTAAATTCAAAATAATACGCTCCATAAGCTCTAAATCAAAATAAAGTATCTTCTCTTCCATCTCCGTATCAAAAATCATTTCTATATGGTTTTGCTCACAATAAGCCAGCACTGATAGGGCAGTATCTTCTATCACACTCACTACATTATAATTTTGAGGATTATATTTAAAATAACCAGAGTCAATTTTAGTGGAATCAATTAAATTAGAAATAAGTTTTAAAAGCCGTGAAATATTTTGATTACAAATATCAAAACATTTACTGTAATCTTTTTCATCTAACTGCATTCTCTTAAAATTTACCCTTAATAACTGCAAGGCACTATGTATTAAGTTAACAGGTGTTTTAAACTCATGAGAAAGATTAGCAAAAAATTCATTTCTTAAATTCTCGAGTTCCCGTTCTTTTTGTACTTGAGACGTAATATCAGTTACTACCAGTATCCAGCATCCATCTGGCATAGCTTCATACTTCATATTAATCCATCTTTCTTTACCGTCTCCACGTAAAATTCTTCCTTTTGCTTGAAAAGGTTCATTATAATTTATCGGCTGTATCTTTGCTAAATCTTCCTTATATACTTTATCTAATATATAGTTCATTTCTATATCTTCATGGAGTTTCTTATAGCTCTCACCATAAATTTGCTCATAGGCATCATTGACCTCTATAACCTTTCCTTCTTCTATAATCATAATAGCATCTGATATATTATCAAAGACTTGCTTAAAACGCTTTTCACTATGGATAATTTTTTCTTCTGCTCTTCTTTTTTCCGTAATATCTCTACATATGCCTATGATGCCTAGTAAATGATTATCTCCTGACCAAAATGGTACCTTTAAAGATTCCATAATACGTACATCACCAGATGGTAAAAAAACTTTCTCTTCTACAGTAATGCCTGTTTTAGATTCTATGACTTTTTGGTCAAACTCTTTACATTTATGAGCCTGTAATACAAGAATATCTATCTCTGAATCCTTTTTACCTATGATATAATCTTTATCTTTATTGATTAAGTTTGCTAATGCCTTATTACATGTTATGTAAGTTTTATTAACGTCCTTATAAAAAATAATATCCGGAATAGAATCTATAAAAATTTCTAATAAGGATTGTTGCTTTTTGAGTTCATTTTGCGCTTCTAATAGTATCCTATTTTCAAAATCATATACCCATATCACGAACTCGTCATCCGAAAGCTTCTTAATAGAAAATTGAGCTTCTGTATATTCTCCTGATGCTATGGTTTCTTGTAAGCAATAGTCCCAATCTCTATTTATAGCTTTAAAAAGATGTATTTCACCTAGTGTTCTATTGCACCAAAATTCTTCTTCTGTATTACTTTCATATATTTGCAAAGTATATTTAGTATGTTTTTTTACAAGTCTTCCATAAAAATATTTGCCTGGCGTTGTATCTAATATTCTACTCTTTAAACTTGCATCTATCATGATGTGCCTCCTCAATCTATTAACGTCCTACCAAACTACTTATTATACTACTGTTAATATTGAAAATTTTCAACATTATATTCATATATCACCTATAATAATTGTATAAATGACAATTGACAAATATAAACATTTCATACTAACATAGAATAAATTAATAAATTTAAACTTTTATGAGGTTAAAAATGGGACAAATACAATCTATCTATTCATTAATGGAACGTTTTTCTAAAGGTATCAGTAATTATTTCCAAATTGAACTTACTAAACGTGAGCCCAATGAAGAAGAATGGTTTAAATTAAGCTCTTGTAATCATCAGTATTATATTCAATCTAATACACTAAATGGTGCTTGCAGTGCCTTTGGCTATTTTATTAAACACGTATTAGGCCTAGAAATCGAGACCTATTACGGCAAAATACTCCCTACTGAAGCTTTTCCAACGCTCGATACACCTATTTATAAAACAACACCTTTTACCTACAGGTACAACTTAAATTTTTGTACATTCAGTTATTCTATGGCTTTCTGGAGCTTTAAAGAATGGGAAAAAGAAATTGATCAGATGGCTATGCATGGTATCAATATGATGCTAAATATTGTAGGTCAAGAAGCTGTTTACCGTGAATTACTTCTAGAGCTTGGCTATACAGAAGAAGAGGTGGGACATTTTATATGTGGTCCTAGTTATTTCGCATGGTTTTTCATGGAAAATATGAGCAGTTGGGGTGGCCCTCTTCCTTTAAGCTGGTATAAACAACAAATTGCCTTAGGACAAAAAATAAATGACAGACTTTTTGAGCTAGGCATGGAACCCGTTTTTCCTGGCTATGCTGGTATGGTGCCACAAGACTTTAAAAAACGTTTTAACACTGAAGTCATTCATAAAGGGGCTTGGTGTGGTTTTGAAAGTCCAGATATTCTACTACCTGAACATAACCTCTTTAAAAAAGTAGCTCATCTTTACTACAAACATCAAAGTCAGCTATTTGGTACACGTACCAAGTACTTTGGCATGGACCTTTTCCATGAATTCGGTGCACCTGATCATATTAATTTAAGTACCAATGCTAAAGCTATACAAGACGCTTTAGAGCGTGATATACAAGATGGTATCTGGGTGATGCAAGGATGGGGTGGTAATCCAAAACAAGGTGTCCTCGAGCTACTTGATCATAATAAAGTACTTATTTTAGACCTTTGGGGTGAATCAGACCCTCGATTTAATGAAACCAATGAATTTGATCAAACACCTTGGATTTGGTGCATTATCAATAACTTTGGGGGTAAACAAGGCCTATTTGGCAACCTAAAAAACATCCTAAACAGCACAGCTTTACTCGCTAATGATAAAACGCTTCGTTATTGCCAAGGAATTGGTATGGCTCCTGAAGGCATTGGGACTAATCCTATTATCTATCAAGCACTATTAGATAGAATATGGGAAACAGATGCTATTTCTGAAGAAGACTGGATTAAAACCTACCTTACAAGACGTTATGGCCAACTTACTTCTAATTCCTCTAAAGCATGGAAACTTCTCCTACATGGTATCTATAACTGTCAAATTAAACAGCAAGGAGCCTGTGAATCTATTATCTGTGCAAGACCCCATAGAAATATTAAAAATGTTACCACCTGGGGTCCCGATACTTACTACTACGATTTTAATGAAGTTAAAGAAGCCCTTAAACTTCTTATAAAAGATTATAATGAGCTTAAGAATTATGATGGCTATCTATATGACTTAGTTGATATTGCAAGGCAAGTGATAGCAGATAAAGCAAGACTCTGTTACTCTGACCTTCAACAAGATTTCCATAATAGCGCACTTCAAGAAGACTTCTTAAATCTTATTAAAGTACAAGATGCACTCCTTAGTACAAGAGCAGAATTTCTTCTTGGTAACTGGCTAGAGCTGGCAAAGGCTAAAGCGACTACATCACAAGAAAAAGAATGGTTAGAATTTAATGCTAGACGCCTTATTACTTTATGGGGCAATGAAGAAGGTTCCAAGCTTCTAAGAGACTATGCATGTCGTGAATGGGCCGGACTCACACTAGACTTCTACTACAAAAGATGGCAAACTTACTTCCATGCCCTCTCCCGTGGTACTGAAAATCTTATTGATTGGTATGCGCTAGAAGATGCTTGGACTAAAGAGCTGAGCCTCTTTACAACTAAACCTGAAGGGGATATCCAGCATATTATTCATACATATATACTTACAGAATAATACCCTTTAAGCACTATGATCTCTAGACTGTAAGGCTTAAGACCAAAGTGTAATATAAGAGGAGTGAATATAAATTTAACTTTACATTCACTCCTCTTAATTTTTATCTTCTATTTTTTATTCTCTCTTTCTATCCTATTATACCTTCTGCTTGATTCCTTAATTAATTTTTATATTGACCAATAACTGATTGATTTTTTCACTAATCTTTTCTCTTTCTGCATAAACCCATTCTTCATCAAATTCTAGGCCAAAATTCTTGGAGAAAGAATAATACAGATTAATCTTTTGATAATAGGTTTCAAGGTTTTCTAAACTCCTCTCTCCTTCTACCGGCTTAGTAAGCGTAGCACTCTTCCTTATAAAATACTCATTAACAAACTCTAAGAAGGTATCACACAGTACATCATTTCCTACATCAAAAGGCAATTTCATAAGTTTCCACTGCACTGATTCACTCAGCTTATACTTTTTAATCATATCTAAAATAATCAAATAATCTCTTACATCCATCTTACGATATAAGGGAATTTTTTCTTCCCTTGTTGCCCATAAGGCTAGCTTCTCTTTAAGGGGCAATTCTTCTATGACAAGTAAAGCTTCACTAGGACCTAGTACAGCTTCACCAATAGGCTCATCTTCACAAGAAATACTTTCTTTAATAAAGCCAGCCTTCCCTCCTGCTGCATTCACATAACCTACCTCATAAATGCCTTTACGACCTGCCCGTCCAGCAATCTGCTTCACTTCCTGTGAAGTAAGATATCTGACTTCATCTCCATCAAACTTTTTAATATCCATAAATACAATACGTCTAATAGGCAGATTAACACCCATGCCTATAGCATCAGTAGAAACAAGTAGTTCATTTTCTCTTGTAATAAATTCCTGATACTGAAGTCTTCTCACTTCTGGTGGCAAATCTCCATAAATAATGCTAGTCTTTATCCCTCTATCTTTATAGCGTTTAGCCAGTTCAAGTACACGCTTTTTAGAAAAGGTAATAAGGGCATCACCCGCCATAGCACCTTTCAGGTCGAAATACTGCTCCTCTACCTCAAGAGGCACATTTCTCATATAAGTTTTAACATCTATAACATCCTGACAGTCTTCTAGTATTCTAAGAAGTAAGTCTTGGGCATTTTTTGCTCCGCAAATGTGTAATTCTTTGCACTGAAGTCCTAATAGTGCTCTTGTCCATGCAGCACCTCTTTGAGAGTCACCAATCATCTGAATCTCATCTATTACAGCTACCTCATAATGTTTATCTATATTAAGCTTCTCTACAGTTGAACTGATATGCCTAGCCCCTTCTACTAGCATTTCTTCTTCGCCAGTAAGTAAATTGCATTTAACCCCTTCATCATTAAGGCGTTCATAAATTTCTAATGCCAATATACGAAGTGGTGCCAGGTATATACCCGAATCCGCTTCCATAAGACGCTTAATCGCATGATAAGTTTTACCTGTATTGGTATCCCCTAGGTGAAGATAGACTTTACGCTTCATGCCTCTTGCAAGGGTATACTCATCCTTTGGATTAGCTGGAAAGTGTATTTCAAAGGCATGTGCGATTTTTTTAGGAATATGCACTTTCATAAGCACTGTCAAAATACCGGAGTTTAAATATTCCTCTGGATTTTCTGCAATAATTTCAGAAAGTTTATAAGCCTTTTTGTTTTTCTCGTTATAGTCTTCTAATATACGCTGTGATAGATTATCTAATAAAGTTCTATACCCTTCATAAATAGCGTCGAATCCTTTTATGCCTTTGCCTTCCATCTGCTTCAGTACCTTTAGCTTTTTACGCACGGCGGCCTCATGGCTCCAGAGCTGTGAAACTCTCGTATAGGCTGCAATCTCTTCAATTTGCCCTAACTGCTGCTTGAGTATTTTAAATTCCTTTTCCATTTGACGACTTTTCTTCACAAAAAAACAACCCCTATTCGTATAGACTCCTAGAGGTTATTTTAAACTGATATATGTTTTTCATTTATAGATTTTCATAAATCACATCAAAGAGTTCACCTTTTACATCTGCATCATGTACCCAGTAAAAGATACCTGCCATATGATGTGCTTTTGCATACTCACATTTACATTTAACGGACTCTTTGTCATCATAAGAGAAGAATGTACTACCATTAAAAAGGTAAGGAGCTTTTGCTGCTTCATCAAAATATTTCACATAGCCATTTTTGCTTTCATACTTCTCTACAATCTCTGTATAGCCTGGTCCCCAGTTATTAAGCTCTGTTGACTCCTGGCGATAACCATGATTCACGTCTGGTACATGATTCCACTGCTGTGAATAGAAAGCTGCGCCTATTAGAATTTTCTCTATAGGTACACCAGCTGACACCATCAATCTTATATGATAATCAGCACTATGAGGTCTAATACCATCTCCTGCTGGCTCATATAAATTGGTGTGGTGACCTGTCATCTTACCTCCTGTATTAGAATCATAAGTCATAAGCCCTTCAGGTGTTCTTGTTGCTTCTCCATGTCCATGGTTATTGCCACCACCTGTAGAGACTAAAATATTAAGGTTTGGATTAGCTTTTTTAATACGATTAAGCTCTTTAATGTGTGTGTCTTCTAATTCCATCACTGTAATATCACCTACCATTGGTGCAAAGGCAATATTAAGATGGGTCAGTTTTCTAGCCTGTTCATCTGTTACTGTTTCCATTCGTCCTTTATTTACATATCCAACAAAATACTTACTCATAACTTTTCTCCTTTTATAAGTGCTCTAACTTCTATTTGTACAGAATAATTTACACTTATCTTAGATTATAGTAAATATTTTGTGTAATTAAAATAACTTATTTATATTTTTATTTTATATTCTAGGCTATCTGACTATTAAGGATCTTAATCTGCTGGTCTCTTACATGATAGAGCGTATCTACTATAAATCCTGCTATTATTAAAATTACTGCTGTTAATCTAAATCTGCTAAAGAGCATAATAAAAATGCCTAACCCCATTCCTTTTGTAAGACCTATAGATTTTGTCTTTGTATAAACATATTTACTTACAAAATGATGAGCATCTCTTAGTACAAAATAAAGCGCAATCCACTGCACAGTACCGAGTACAGTCTTAACATATAAAGGCAGTTTAAATAACATAAGAAACTGAATGCCAACAAGGTAAATGGTCCATCTATTTGTGATGCTTCTAGAACAGCATAAGTAACCGCCATATACTTTAAGATTTTTAATTACCTTAAACTTATATTTAGCTTGTCCATTCAATAAGTGCAATCTACTAGCAGCTAATAAAATACCTATATAAGTAATAAGACTTGTTCCTACTGGTAAACTAGCAAGCCCTATAGAGACAGCGACTTCCTTTGTCACATCCGGTACCGGGAAGGATTCTAATGTCTGCCATAACTCCTTAATAATACTCATGCCTAAAATATTTTCGCAATAAATATCAATAAAGATAACGATAAAAGCCCCACCAATAGAACACCATAGTAAATCATCCATTAAAGTAGACTTTCTAAAAATAGCTACCGAACAAATAAGTCCTATTATAATACTTTGAATCATCCATATAGCTGTTGGAAGATTTCCAAGTCCAAAGAAAATAATACTCACCGAAATTATTCCACATAGACTCGTATACTTAAAGCCGCATTTCATATAGACAAGGCCAATAAGAATAGGCAGTGCCAAATCTAGATAGAAAGTATACCCAATTCCTGTCATCATAACAAAGACTGTGCTTGCTACAATAAGGGCTGATAGCATTCCTCCATAAGTTAATTTTTGTGTATTCATTATATGTCACCACCTAATATTGGACTCTTATAGACTTTATCTCTTCATTTTTTCTTGTATTTCATCTACCAATTGATTTAATGCTACTTCTGGATTTTGGTAAAAACGTGATGCACTCACATAAACCATCTCCCAACCAATACGTTCAAGAACAGCAAGGCGATTGATTTCTTCTTCTAAAGCTGTACCTTCTTGGTATTTTTCACTCTCACATACAAGTCTTACTTCCCTTTGCTTTCCTTCTATAACAAGACCTGTAAGACATGCTCCTGAAGGACTATGGCTGCGTACTTTAAAGCCTCTTCCTTCTAATAAGGTCTTCATCTCCTGTTCAAATGGCACTAATTCTTCTTCAAACTGTTTCTTTTCTAAGGTCTGTTCTTTACCGCAGCTTCGGCAGTATGCAAAGAGTTCCTTACGAATATCCTCTTCTTTTAAGTCTGTATCTGGATTAAAAGAATGCATGATAAACACTTGGTCACGTCCACGGCTCATAGCTACATTATAACGTTTTTTATAGAGATTATCACTGCCATAAGTCATAAGGCGAAGTGTTTCTTTGTCTCCTTTAGCATCTACCATAGAAATAAAGATAATATCTCTTTCATCACCTTGGAAGTGAGCTGGACCACCACATAAGATATGACGTTTTTCATAAGCACGAGCTGTCATTTCTTTTTGCAGTAGGCTATCTATATAAGCCGCTTGTTTATCCCCTTTTAAGCTGATTACGCCAAAAGTTTTACCTGTATAAAGATCATTGGTGCAGCATGCTAAAATTTGATTGACAATAGCCTCAGCCTCTACCTTATTAATCTGCCCTTCTTCCTTACCTTCCGGTAAATAATTCATGACAATACTTGGTTTTAGGACTTTAGAGTTTTCTCTTAATGGCTCAATCTGCCCCTTATAAGCCAGCTGATTGCTATAACCAATCAATTCTGGGACACATCTAAAGTGTTCTCTTAATCTAACTGGTTGGTAACCTGATAGCTGTGCTAAGTCATAAATTGAAAAGCGTCCTGAATAGAGATAATGGTTTGGCACATCTTCTAAGTAAGTTTTAATAAGACGTTCAATCTCTTCTGTATTTTCTCCTACAGCTAATGGGCTTACCTGTTCATCATCCCCTACAATCAGAACTTGCTTACCTAGGTATAAAGCAATAAGTGCTGTTACATCTGCTTGACTTGCCTCATCAATAATCACTACATCAAAGACATTTTCTCTTGGGTCAAAGTGTTCAGCTACTTTATCAAGCGGCATGATCCATACAGGTACAGCCTTCTGGCATTTTGGCATAAGCTTTCTTGCCTCTTGTTTAAGAAGTTCACGATTTCGCCCTTTGCCTGCCCCCATTTTCAGGATAACTTGTTTCCAGCCTTCTATAGCTTGAATCTCACTACGGTTAGCATCAAAGTCCACAAGTTTGTGTAACCACGCTTTGTCACATACAAGTTGTTTGGTATGATAATTTAAGCGCTTTTCTACTTCCTGCATCTCTTCTTTAATCACATTAGCATTTCGTTCGTGACGCTTTGCTAATATATCTACGAATTGTCTCCAAAGCCATGCCTCTTCTACACCAGTTGGTACAATAATTTCTTCGCCTTCTTCTTTGAAAGCCTCTAAGTAACTTGCCCATCCCGGCGCTGCAAAAGCTAGTTTATCTAAAAGTTCTGCTTTTCTAGCTACTTGCTTCTTTTTAGTTCTTGCTTCTAGGAAATCTTCATAGGCTTTTTGGTACTGCTCTAAATCTTTTGTCTTTAAGGAGACTTTAAGCGCTGTTAAAATCTTGCTTTCCTTAATAAAGGTTAAATTGTTTAACCACTTTTCAAAGCTCTCTTTTTCTCTAGCTACTTTAAGCTTCTCACATCTTGCTACTTGATAATCAAGCACCTGTAAAACTTCTTCTATGACTGTATGGTAAAGATAATGTACCTGACCATAACTGCTCTGTGTAAAGTCTTGCTGTTCCATAAGCCCTTCTATATCTACACCATATTGAGCTAGCTGTCTCGCAATAGGGAGCCATTTCTTTTTATACCAATCTAAGTATTTTAGAATAGCTTCACCATATTTCTGGCAAGTAAGTTCAAATGGCTCTTCCATATCTTTAATAGCAGGTGCACCTAGTGGTACCATTTGTCTTTCCCATCTTGCTTTTAGAGATTCTCTTTGCTCTTTAAGCACCATATGGTGGATGAGTACTTCAAACTCCTGCATAGTCTCTGGCTGCTTGTTATTGATGCGACTTGCCTGAATAAGGGTTTTCATTTGAGGATTTAAAAGAAGGGTCATCTTAGAAAGCTTACCTGAACTTTGTAGCTTCTGATTAATCTGACTATAAAGGTCTAATGGCTTAATCTTCTCATCAATTGGTAAAATTTTAGGCTCATAAGCCATCATCTCATCTGCATAAGTTAGGCTAAGCTGATATACTTCTTTAATCTGTGCAGCCAAAGTTTGCCACTGCTCTTTCGCCTTATCTTCTCGTCCTGCTTCTAAAGTCGCCATACACCAAGGTGCTTCTAAATGGACCTGTTCTTTAATGAGCTTAATGCTAGCTATTAATTCTTTTAGAGCTTCTACTTCGTATAAGCTTTCATCTTCTTTAAAGTAAGTAAGCCACTTTGGTTCTTTTTTCTTTTTGAAAACCTTTTCTACTTCTATGTATTGTTTTAACTCCTCAGCTGTCAAGATATTTGCCATATCTATATCCAAACTACAAATAAGGCTATCTTCCTTTGTAAGGCTCTCTTTAATATGATAAAGCTCCTGAATTTTCTCTTCGCTAAGAGGGAGTAAAGAGCCTTGTCTTACAGGACCCGGTAACCAGCTGCATGTCGCTCTCTTCTCATTAATATAATGCGCTGCTTCTAAAGGTTTATAGGTTTTGCCTGCTACTTTGATTGGTGTGTATTCCACAAGCTTACTATTTTTAAGTTCACCATTTAATTTATCTAAGCTTCTAAGGCAAGCCTCTCTATTTTTCTCATGCATGGCTACACGTCTAGATAACTCACTTCTCTCTAAGGTAGCACGTACATGATGAATGCCCTCTAAAGTTGCTTCTAATTCTTTTCGGCTTTCTGCATCTTTTAAAAGACTGATACAAAGGGTCTGCAGTTCAGGTATAACATGCTCTTTAACTACGCCTAACGCCTTTTCGCTATAGCTTGTTACTAAGATACGCTTCCCTTCTGCTAATAAGTGCCCAATCATATTGGCAATAGTATGAGTCTTCCCTGTACCAGGTGGCCCTTGTACAAGTACAGCTTCATTTCTTTCTAAATGCTTAGCTACTAAAAGCTGTTCTTTATTAGCTGGTTTAGTAAATAAAATCTTCTGGTCAATACCATTCACATCTAAAGCAAGCTTTTTCATAGTTTCTTTGGCATTTTGATTCTTTCTTACAGCATCTCCTGCCCCTACAATATCGGCAATAAAAGGGGTAATCTGCTTTTTCTTCTGTAAGTCTTCTAAAATATAATCAATGGCTACCTGAAAACCTAGCTGTTTCTTTCTTAAAAAGAGTGTTGGATAGTTTTCCTCTAGTGTAATCCCCGAGTCCTCTTTAAACTGCTCACGCACTTTCATGCAGAATGTCTGTATTTCACTAGGCTCCAGTGGGCTTACTGCTTGACTTTGGAAAAGCTTGATAAACTCAATAACTGCTTCTTCCTCTATACCTTCTACAAGACCTAATAACCCTTGATACAATTCTGGTGCTTTATCTGTGAGTACAAACGAAAAACTTTCAGACTCTGCATCAAAAACTAGAGTCACAGGTTGTAAAACTAATGGATGGTCAATAACATCCATTCCTTCTACTTTTAATTGTCCATTGCCATAAACAAGCTCGAGTATTTCTGGCTCTTTTTTTAGCCTTGTATAAACGCTATAAATTCTGTTATAAATCCCCTCTACTTCGACAGCCACGTTCTCTTTTAAGAGCATGTCCTCTGTAGGCTTTTTAATAATGCAGATTGGCTCACCTATTACTTGGTTTTGCCACTTTGTTTCAATGCAAGGATGTTTGGGCCACGTTTTGAGTAGCTCTAGCCATTCCCTGTCTTCTCGGTTGGTAATAACCGGACTCTTCATGCTATGATACGCTTTTAAAAAGGTATATAGATTCATGACGCGGTCTATTTTATTATTTGCCATATTGCCCTCTTTCTTTTGTTATATTTATTTAAATGAATTTTTCTATGATTATCTAACTCTATAATTCTAGCATAATTTTTCTATATAGCCAAAGTTCTTTATATGTAAAGTACCTTGTCCTATCCTCTATTAGTGCCGAATAGAACAAGGCATTTTATTTTATATTTCTTCTAATACAACTTGTGCAATATTTGAGGCATGGTCTGAAATACGTTCTATATTATTTAAAGTATCTAGAAAAGCGATCCCTGCCATAGGCTCACAAACCTTTTGCACTAATCTTTTAATATGATTCGTACGCATATTACTTTCTAGCTTATCTACATGATCTTCTAAAACCATGGCCTTTTTAGCTAACCTATCATCAGTAACCTCATAAGCTTTTAGAGCTGTCTCTAAACACTGAATCCCCATCTCATTAATACGTGTCAGTTCTTTTCTCGCTTCATCAGAGAATTTAGAGTCATCTTCTATCATAGTGGCAGCAAGCTCAGCAATATTATCTGCATGATCCCCTATTCTTTCAATATCACTTACGATGTGAAATAAATTAGTGACTCTTAAAGATTCCTTTTCTGTTAAAGATATATTACTTAGTTTAACGAGATACTGATTAATGCCATTTTGCAATTCATTAATTTCTCTTTCTGTATCAAAAACCTCTTGCACTTTATCTCTATTTTTCTCAAATAACGCTTGCATAGCAACTTCCATATTATTTTTTGCAATTTCTCCCATACGTACTACTTCTTTCACTGCATTTTCCACAGCAAAAGAAGGGGTTTCAAACAAACGTTCATCTAAGTGTTGTAATTCTCCGGGCTTCGCCTCATTCTTACCTTTCACAAGATGCTCTGCTAAATAAACTAAACTACCTGCAAATGGGAAGAGTAGTAAGGTATTAGCTACATTAAAAATGGTATGGACAATACTAATTTGTGTTACATCAATCATCTGACTACCTAAACCTGGTGCTATAAAAGTGAAGATTACAATAGCTAAAATACCAAAAATAACAGATCCTAAAAAGTTAAAAATAAAGTGAATCGCCGCTGCCCTTTTGGCATTAATATTAGCACCAATACTAGAAAGAATAGCTGTAATACAAGTACCTATGTTCTGGCCAAGAATAATATAGATAGCTGAATTCCATGGTACAAGTCCTGCTAAAGCTAATGCCTGTAGGATTCCTACTGAAGCTGAAGAGCTCTGGATAATAGCTGTTACACCTGCTCCTGCTAAGATACCTAGTATAGGGTTGCTTCCTAATACAACAAACATATTTTTGACTGCTTCTAACTCCCTAAGTGGCTTAGCCGCATCACTCATCATATCTAGACCTAGAAAAAGTGTACCAAAACCAAAGAGAATAATGCCCGTATGCTTAGCCCCTTGCTTTTTAGCAAACATAATTAAAACTATACCTACAGCAATACATAAGGGTGCAAGTACAGAGGGCTTTAAGAAACTTGTCCATTCCCCTAATGACACAATCCATGCTGTAATAGTAGTTCCAATATTAGCTCCCATAATCACCCCTACAGCCTGCTTAAGGGACATAAGACTGGCATTTACAAAACCTACTACCATAACAGTTGTCGCAGATGAACTTTGAATAAGTGCTGTAACCCCTGCTCCTACTAGTACACCTAATAACCGATTACTCGTTAGAATACTGAGGAGCTTCTTCATTTTAGGCCCTGCTGCTTTCTGTAAGCCTTCTCCCATATATTCCATTCCAAATAAGAAGAGCCCTAATCCACCGATAAAGCTTAAGCCTATGTCTAACCAGTTGATTTGATTCATATATTTTGCTCCTTACTTTTATCTTATGTTCTTAGTTGATTAGTTCTTAATATGTGCATTTTCAAACCATTTTATGACAAAAGCACCAAGGTCATCGGGTATAACCTCAGTGCTTTTTATATGTACATTATAAACTTTAGTACTCTATAAACTTTTTTATAAAACCTTCCTAATCTGCTCGAGCCTATAAGCTTTAATGCTTCTATTTTTACTACTTGTAATAAGTACCTCTACCTCATCCTTTTTAATCCTATAAACTTTACCTTTTAATTTAGTTCCTGTCACATTAACAGGTGTACCTAACTTTAGCTCTTTTACGCATCCCTCTTCTTGACAGCTACAAGGATTACCTTCGTTAAAAATCTTTTTACATGTACTGCAAAAATACGCTTTACTCATTTTATTTCCCCCTAGACTCAATTTAACTTTTATAAAAAGCTTGTATAAAAAACCTGTTACCTTATTATAATAAGCGTTCCCTAAATTTATGACTGCTTTTCTAGCTTTCATCTTTTCTTCTATAAAAGTAAAGTCCCTCTTATGCAGATAATAGAATACTCTGCACTTAGAGGGACCTCATTTATTTCTTTAGTTTATTTAGCCTATCAATATACTCATTAATATAAGGAGAATCTCCCCTGAAAGCCTCAATATCATGACCTTCCCGACTCATATGAATAAGAGCATTTCTTCTAATCACATTTTTGCCTCGCCACCCGCAAGAAGTAGGAGCTATTTTTTCTTTAAAATACTTATTATCCATCCCTGCATAAATAGCTACTTCATCATTCATATGCTCCAGCATTTTAAACTCTTCTAAACTAATCTTTTCTGTCTTTTCATTATAAGGACACTGAAGCTGACAAAAGTCGCACCCAAATACATTCCCCTTTAATAACTGAATTTCTTTATCACTTAAGTCTTTCTTCTGAGTCATATAGGAAAGACAAATATTTGGATTAATGCGTTTTTTATTAATCGATTTAGTTGGGCATTCATGAATGCAGTGGTCACAATCTCCACACTCTTTATATGTTGCTAGTTCCTCAAAGCATCTTTGATCCTGACACTCTATCTCTAAATCTGTTATAATCTCACCTAAAAACACATAAGAACCATACTTCTTAGTAATAACCATATTATTTCTGCCAATAAAGCCTATTCCTGCTAAGTAAGCAATATACCTTTCTGGCAAAGCATTACTATCCACTAAGCTTACTGCTTCTCCGCCTAACGTCTCAATATACTCACATACCTGATCTAAATATTTTTTAACTACTCTATGATAATCAAGCCTTTTGGTATAAATAGAAAAGCCATTTGACTGTATCTTCTCATCCTCTTCATCATAATAAGGAAAAGCTATAGAGATAATAGTCTTGCCTTTTTCCATATAAAAGTTAGGATTTATACGCTTTTCTATATTCTGCTCTTCAAATTCATTTTGTAAGTTCTGCTTCTGTCTATTTGTATAAAATACTTCTAATTCATGAAACGTCCTGCAAGGTATAAATCCTACAGTATCTAGACCTATAGAACTACAGAAGTCTTGTATTTTTTGTTTTAACATTTATAATCACCGTATTACTTCTTATTTTTTAGCTTACATGGTTCTTATTATAGCCTAGATTAAATCCTTTTTAAACTAAGTCCCTTTTATAGCTAAATTGTTTGCTTTAAAATATGGTGCATTTCTTTTAGTAAAGTCTCATACTGGGTGTACTGTATACATATTTTCCCTTTATGGATACAAATAAGTCCCTGCTCCTTAAGCTTCTTTACACTTCTATTAAGTGTCTTAGTCGTCATACACATTTCTTCTGAAAGAACTTCTCTCGTTTTATGAATGGTAATCTGCTGCCCTTTCTGTATATTTTTTGTTTTGGCATATTGAACAATATACTCCATTAAAAAGAATATAGCTGGATAAAAAAGCTTAGCACCTCTATTATAAGAGGATCTATATAATTTATAAGCAACTTTTTGTGAGACTAATCTTAAGAACTGATTATCCACTGTAATCCAGTATTCAAAATCTTCTCTAGGAATCTGCAGCACAATACAGTCTGTCAATGTTTCAATGGTTACAGAGGTTGTGGGCATACCTGCTAAAATGGTAACCTCCCCTATAAAATCAATAGGTTCATTTTTCTCTATCATAAAGATGTTCCCATTTTCAAATTCATTAATGACCCTATGCTCACCTGTGCACACAATAGCAAAATAATTAAGCTCATCATTTTTCTGATGAACTAAAGTACCTGCTGGAATGGTCTTAATGACATATTTATCTTTAATCGATACCGGCATGTTTTCAATATAAGGATAGAGCTCTGGCACTTTAATCAATAATTCCTCTAATGACATAAAAATCCCCCACTGTCTTATTTTATCATTTAATCTAGTTTATCTTATTATAATAAACTCGAACTATTTTTTAAAGTTTTTTAATAAATGTTCCCCTTTGTCCTTTTTTTATTTTTATTTTTCAAGTATGATAAAACAATCTTAAACACTATTATATACTTAAATATTAAGTAAAAAAACACACAGGAGGTTACAATGGAGAATTATACTTATTGTTCGACAAAAGAAAGATTTAAAGTAGAATATAAAATTTATATTGCTGCTTTTATAATGATTATTATCGCTGACTCTATCGGCCAGATTAAGCTCCCTATAGGACCTGGACAACTTCTTTTATTTCCTATTTTTTATGCACTTTTACTCGGTATTATACAAGGCCCTCATGTTCTTAAAATCTTTAATGAAAAAGAAGTAAAAGCAGCTTCTAAGCTAGTTATTATAGCCATCTGTCCATTTGTGGCTAAACTTGGGATTTCAGCAGGCTCCAATTTGTCTGAAGTCATTTCAGCAGGTCCTGCCCTTCTCTTACAAGAGATTGGTAACTTAGGTACTATTTTCTTAGCTCTTCCATTTGCTATATTGCTTGGCCTGAAACGTGAAGCTGTTGGTGCTACACATTCTATTAACAGGGAAACAAATCTAGCTCTTATCAGTAATCTGTACGGACCTGATTCTGATGAAATGCGAGGTAGCCTTTCCATTTATATTGTAGGTGGTATGATTGGAACCATTTACTTTGGATTTTTAGCTACAATCTGTGCTGCAACTGAGCTATTTCATCCTTATGCACTTGGTATGGCATCAGGGGTAGGTGCGGGAATTATGATGGCATCTGCTACATCTAGCCTTGTAGAAATCTATCCTGCTCAAGCTGATCAGATTTTAGCCCTCGCTGGAATGAGTGAAACAATCTCTGGTATTACAGGTATTTATGTTGGCTTATTTATAGCTATCCCATTATGTAATAAACTTTATAATTTCTTAGAGCCTAAAATCGGCAATTTATGGGGTAAATCTCAAAAAACTCAACTTAAATCGGAGGACATGTAAATGAGATATAAAGAACACATAGTACTATTACTTATTGTTGGACTAGGTATTATCACAGCTAACTTTGTAGGATTTAAAGTAGCCTTTTTAGAATCACTACCTGGTACACTTATTTTACTTGGTATTGCTTTTATTGCTTTTATCCTAAGTAAACTTTTACCATTCAAACTGCCTATTGTAGCTTATTGCTCTATTTTAGGCTTACTTCTAGCTTGTCCTATTTCACCTGTGGCAAGCTATGTTATTGAAGCTACATCTAAAATCAACTTTACAGCTCCCCTTACTATTGTCGGTGCCTTTGCCGGTATCTCTATTGGTAGCGAAGTAAAAACTTTTGCTAAACAAGGCTGGAAGATGGTCATTCTTGGTCTTTTAGTTATGACAGGTACTTTTGTAGGTTCTGCTTTTATCTCTCAGATCGTACTTAAGCTGACTCATGCTATTTAGAAAGGAATTCTCTCATGTCTATACAAAAACAAACTTGTGACCTTATCATCCAAAACTGCTCTATTTTAACAAAAGATTATACTATCCTAGAAAATCAAAGTATTGCAATCTGCGAAGGAAAAATAGTAGCTATAGAGGATGCTTTTACTCTAGCTAATACTTATACCGCTTCCTCTATAAGAGATGGGGCTCATAAGCTCTATATGCCTGGCCTTGTTGATGCTCATATGCACACTAATCAACAACTTTTACGCGGTCGCATTATGGATGAGTTACCTATGATTTGGACACGCATTATGCTGCCTTATGAAAGTAGCCTTACATCTGATACTGTAGAGCTTAGTGCCCAGCTTGCCGCACTTGAAATGATTAAATCTGGCACAACAGCCTTTGCTGATGCCGGTGGTAGCTTTATGGATACAGCTGCTACAGTTTATCTTCAGTCTGGTCTACGCGGCGTACTGACTTACTCTACAATAGACCAAGGTAATGTGCCTGATGCTATGAAGACTTCTACCAAAGAAGCTACTAGACGTACTAAAGCACTTTATGATGCTTACCATTTAAAAAATGATGGCTTACTTCAAGTATTCTTCTCACTTCGCTCTATTCTTTCTTGCTCACCTGAGCTTATCCAAGAAACTTTTGGTATAGCCAGTGAACTTGATACAGGTGTGCATGCTCATATGAACGAGTATGGTAATGAAGTAAATTACTGCCTTGAGCACTTTAAAATGCGTCCTTTAGAGTATCTAGAGTCACTTGGTGTACTTGGTACTCACTTCCTTAGTGCTCATAGCCTTATGCTTTCTGAAGCAGAGAAAAGCATACTTGCTCAGTACAATATTAAAGTTGCTCACTGTCCATTTAGCAACTGTGGTAAAGCTGTCCCTCCTACACCTAGCCTATTAGAAAAGGGAATTACCGTTGCCTTAGGTACAGATGGCACAGCTCATGGTGGTATGAGTCTTTGGAATGAAATGAAGATTTTCCGCTCTGTTATGAATGTGACTCATGGCATTCAGACAAGTAATCCTGTCATTATGCCAGCAAAGACTTTATTACATATGGCTACACAAGGAGGCTCTGAAGCTATTAAACAAAGTCATCATACAGGCCAGCTTACAGTTGGTTATAAAGCTGATTTAATCGGTATTAACATTGATCAGCCACACCTTTATCCTACACATAATCTAGTCAATACACTTGTTGAAAGTGTCAACGCTAATGATGTAGTGGATATGATTGTAAATGGTAAACTTATCATGAAAGACCGTCACGTTCTTACATTAGATGAAGAACGCATCTTATATCATGCCAAAAAATATTTCTCTGCACTAAACTCATAATAGGAGGTTATTTATGTTTTTTATTCTTAGTTTGGCCAACCTAATTGTAGGTGTATTGGTAGGTATATCAGGCATTGCTGGATTTCTGCTTCCAATTACCTATGCAGGCCTATTAGCAATGCCTATTAGCAGTTCTCTTGCCTTAAGCTTTACTTCCTTCCTAACTTCTGGTGTTATAGGTGCCTATAAGTATCACAAAAATGGGCAAGTGCATCTAAAATCTGGTACTGTCTTAAGCATAGGAAGTTTAATAGGGGGCCTTATAGGTGTACAGCTTAACTTACTCATTCCAATGCCTATTGCCAAAATACTTCTTTATCTTGTTGTACTTTTTTCAGGTTTATCCATCTTATTAAAAAAAGATGCTACCCAAACAGATGAGACCCAAGAACTACCTAGTCATTCCTTACTCAATCACATACCTTTTGCCATACTACTTGGTATTGTAACAGGTACAATCTGTTCCCTCTCAGGCGCAGGCGGTCCTGTTCTTGTCATGCCTCTTATGGTAAGTCTGGGTATGCCTATTAGACTAGCTGTAGGAACAAGTTTATTTAACTCTATTTTCATTGCACTACCAGCTTGCATAGGGTATATAGCTCAGTGCGACCTTACAAGTTTATGGCCACTTATTCTAGCAAGTATCTTCTTTCAATCTATAGGTGTCCTTACAGGTGCCAAAATAGCTGGTAAGATTAATATTAAACTCCTTAAACGTAGTGTCGCTTTTCTCTCAATAGGTGTATCTATTTATATGCTTTATTCAGCTATCACAAGCCTGATCCTTTAAATGTCTATATAAAAATAATGAACAAAATCCCTAGGCCTTTACTTAAGACTAGGGATTTTGTTCATTATAGTTAAATAAACCTAATAATCTTTTCTACTTACTTCGTACCGCTTCTTTCATTTCTAAACCCGTTGTATAATCTAACTGCCTTGGTTCATATTCCTCGTTCTCTTTTTGTCTTGTAAATCCAGTATAACTCCAGGTAGGCTCTGCAGAGTCTGTCCTCCATGGTCTATCCTCCCAGTAATATCCTCGGAATGGATCTCTTGTACGATTCATTTCCTCTAATAAAGCATTATGGAGCTTGTTACGTATAGCTTCATATTTAGTATTTTCAATAAGGTTATTCACTTCATAAGGATCATCTTGTAAATCATAAAGCTCATCAGAAGTAAGTAAATTAATAACTAGCTTATATCTTCCATCAAAGATAGCCCTTACAATCTGTATCCCCCCAAAACCATCATGGTCTACCTCATACCTTCCAAACTCCATACATATATGGTCTTTAACCCTTTTTCCTGTCCTAATTTGTTCTTTAAGACTTTGACCTACAAACATTTTTGGTATAGGTACGCCCATGAAATCAAAAATAGTAGGAGCCAAATCGATATGTGAAACAGGATGTGAGTCTACTATCCCTTTTTGCTCCCAACCTTTACACTTCATAATAAGTGGAATATTCGTAATCTCATCATACATAGCAGGTCCTTTAGCACAAAGTCCATGTTCTCCAAAGAATACGCCATGGTCACTCGTATAAATAATAAGTGCATCTGGTGCATACTGCTCTATAGCTTCTACTACCCTACCAATTTCTTCATCTACAAAAGTATTACAACCAAACAAAAGTTGATGCCCTATACCCTTTCCATAGTTGGTTGCTTCATCTATCCTTTCCTGACTACGTTTTACTTCCCCCTTTTTTAAACCTGCCCATACTTTTTGATGTTGCGGTTTATGCTCTAAATTATCTAAATGAGCAGGTGTAACAGGTACTCTGTACTCTTTATATGCCTCTGAATAAGCTTCTGGTGCCAGATAAGGATCATGAGGCTCATCATAAGATACGACTAAAAAGAAATCCTCTGCGTGATGTTTTTCTAAGAAGTCAATGGCTCTATTCGTGCATCTATACCCATAAGTAAAGCTTTTTTCCACACCCACTGTATGAATGGTATTAGGATCTCTTGAAGCTATTCTTTCCTCTGGTGTAAGCTCTTCCAAATATGTCCTCATATCATACCAATACTGTGCATCCCATCCATCTGGACATCTACCCATTCCAAAGTAATCTCCACCATCTAGATGCCATTTTCCAACATATGCTGTATGTATACCATGATCTGTTAGTCTTTGCCCAATGTGCTGTACATCCTGGCCTATTCCCATAGAGTTAGTCCATCCCCCAGTAGAATGTGGATAAAGTCCTGTAAATAAAGCTGCTCTTGCAGGTTGGCACACAGGTTGTGCACTGTAAGCCCGATCAAATCTTATTCCCTCTTCAGCTAAAGCATCAATATAAGGTGTCTTCATTTGCGGGTGTCCATAACATCCCACCATATCTTTTCTTTGAGTATCTGTCATAATAAAAACAACTTTTCTTATATTTTTCATTTTCTATCCCCACAGTTTTTTAATTATTAAATACAGTTCATACTATATTTTATCAATTATTATAAACTTTTCAAAATATTTTACCCCTTCTTTCATTTCTCTTATAATCCTTGCATACATTGAAATAAAAACTAAGGAGCCTTTATGCCAATTAGCACTTCAGAACAAGTCACCTATATTACTCTATATTTTTTTGCTCTACGCAACTATGGAAGGTTTTTAAATCGATTCTATTTTTATCATTTTCCTTATATAAAATTTATAGAATACGCTTTAGCACTCATACTTTTATTTTTATTTATCCATATTATTTACCGCTATTCCCTTTACTTTGTAAGACTCATGCTTATTCTCTGTCTCACCTTTGCACCATGGTTAGTACGACTTATCTAGTTAATACCAGATATACTTATAAAGAATAAGACACTCTCTTTTCTACAGCAAAAAGCCACACCTATGCAGTTGTTTCAAAGAAAAATTGTATAGGTGTGACTTTTACATTTTTATTTAGTAACTTTCCTCAAAATGATTTTCTAGCTTTATAACTCTTATCTCACCTTTAAAATAATGGGTATGACTACCTCCTGCATGATTTTTGATTGCTCCTAATAATAAACTATTTCTAGTATTGATTTCCAATCCCTCTTCTTGCATCTCATCTACCTTTTCATCCCCTATATAAAGGATGTAAGTCCCATCATGATAAATGAGTTTAATCTCTACCCATTCCCCTAACTCAACAGGTACTTTTGACTCAAGTCTTACCTCTTTCTTTCAAGAAATATCACTTATAATAAAGTGTATAATGCCTTTCTCTATTTCTAAAGTAAAATCATCTACTTTATAATTCTCTATAATTCGTTATTTTC